>QHVW01000917.1:6464-19514 GCA_003223675.1 Acidobacteriota bacterium | reverse complement strand
CGCCAGCATCAGGGCGCAGAAGAGGGCGGCGACCGGCGCCTGGAGGGAGATGCCGAAGCGCAGGAAGCAGGCGAGGAAGAGCACCGCCGTGGCGGCCTCGACCGCCGGGTAGCGCCACGAGATCCGCGCTCCGCACTGGCGGCAGCGGCCGCGCAGCAGCAGGAACGAGAGCACCGGCACGTTGTCGTAGGCGCGGATCGCCGTGCCGCAGTGGGGGCAGCGCGAGCGCGGGAAGACGGTGGAGATCCCCAGCGGCAGCCGGTAGATCAGCACGTTGAGATAGCTGCCGACGATCAGGCCGAGGACCGCGGCATAGACGCCGAGGAGAGTTTGGAGCTGCACGGTTCCCGGATTCTATGCCAGCGGCGACGCCGGAGGGCGGCGGCGCCCCGCGGTCGCGAGGAGCGCTCCGCCGGCGACGAGCGCCAGCAGGGTCACCAGCGCGCCGGGGATCAGCAGGCGCTCGCGGTAGCGCAACTCGAGGCGGTGCTCGCCCTCCGGGAGCCGGACGCCGATCTGGCAGGCCGCCGTGGGATAGACCTCCAGGGGCGTGCCGTCGAGCGTGGCCCGCCAGCCGTCGTCGAAGGTCATGGCGGCGATGAAGAAGCCTCCCCCCGGCGGCGCCTGGTAGCGCAGGGCGATCCTCCCCCCCTCGTCCGCGAAGTCGAGCAGGTGCGGCGGCTGGCGGAAGGCCACCGTCTCCGCCGGCCCTCCCGGCCGCAGCGCCTGCTCGTGGCGCGAGACCTGCCAGGTGAGGATGCGCGCGGACGACAGCGTGCCGGCGGCGTCGGGATGGAAGCTCACCCGCGGCACGAAGCGGAAGCGCGGCAGGAGGTAGGTGTTGGTCACCCGGTGGATCGTCGCGGTGGGATCGCCCGACATCCCCGGCGAGCCGGGCACCTTGAGCAGCAGGGTGCCGACGTTCCACACTCCGAGCTAGCGCTAGGCCATCTGCGGCTGCGACCACTCGGCGTCGAGCATCCGCTGCGCCTGGCGCCCCCAGCCGGTGAGCATCAGGTCGAAGTCGGTGTTGAAGGCGTAGGGGAGATGCCAGAGCAGGCCCGAGTAGGGCTCCATCCGGGCCAGGTAGGTGCGCGCGATGAGCGTTCGCGGATCGCCCCAGCCGCGCGGCACGATCTCCGGCGCGCCCGGAGGCGGCGGCTGCACGAAGACCCGGTCCTCGGCGGGGAGGATGGCGGCGGCGAGCGGCGGCGGCACCGTGTAGGCGGTGGCCGGCAGGGTGCGGACCAGCCCGTGGCCGTAGTGCCAGAGGTCGGCCGCCAGCAGGGCCACGGCCAGCCCCTCCAGCAGCCGCCGCCGCGGCCGCCGCCAGCGGCAGAGCGCGAGGAGGACGGTCACCGCCGCCGCCGTGGCCGCCGCGCCCCAACTCTCCGCCCGCAGATAGCTCAGGGCGGCGGCCACGCCGCGGGGGCCGAGATCGGGCGCGCCATGGGCGGCGACCAGCCCCGAGGCGATGCGCGGATTCCAGAGCAGCAGGAACGCGAAGGACAGGGCGGTGGCGAGGACCACCCCGGCCAGCGCCAGCGGCAGATCGGCGGTCTCGGGCCTCCCCTCCTCCCGCTCGTCGAGCAACCGCTGCCAGCCGAGCACGCCCGCGATTCCCAACGCCAGCACGGCGAGGACGGCGAACTTCTCGGGGAAGCGGAGCACCGCCAGCACCGGCACCGCCCGCCGCAGCGCCTCGTAAGCGGGATTGTTCCGCCCGAGCGCGAGGAATACGCCGGCCAGCACGGCGAGTGCCCAGGCCCCCCGCCGCGGGATGCGCCAGCGGATCAGCGCCGCCGCGCCCAGCAGCGCCAGCAGCAGCCCCGGATAGATCGACTCCACGTAGGGGTAGTCGCGGTCCTCCAGCTTCCAGCCGAAGTAGACCCCCTCCAGGTTGCGCGCCGGATCGCCGAGGAAACGCGGGAAGACGACCTCCACCAGCCGCTCGGGGGGCATCGACCAGAGCGTGGCGTGCCAGGTGGGGAGGTCCTTGCGCGGCGAGTCGGCGAGCCGGCCGAGCGTGGGGAGGAGCTGCACCGCGGCCAGCGCCACGGCGAAGAGCACCGGCACGGCGGCCCGCAGCGCCCCCGCCGGACGGCGGAAGGCCGCCGAGGCGGCCAGGGCCAGCACCCCGAGGCCGCTCATCACCACCGTCGACGGCTCGCCGTTGAGGAGCTGGAGAGAGATCGCGCCGCCGGCCAGCAGCGCCGGCCGCCACCAGGCCCTCCCTTCAGCCCGCAGCGCCTCGTCCGCCCAGGCGAGCGCCCAGGGGAACCAGGCCATGCTGCAGTACAGGGTGTAAGCGCTGAGCAGCGACAGATAGGCGCCGCCGCCCGCATACCCCACCGCCGCCAGCGCCGCCGCCCCCCGGCCGCAGCCGAAATGCCGCGCCAACCGCCAAGCGCCCGCGAAGGCGATCGCCCCGTGCAGGAAGGCCAGCACGCTGAGCAGGTAGTGCGGGGGGACCGCGAAGACCAGCCAGCTCGGCGGATAAAAGGCCGCGTAGCTGGGGTTCGAGAGCAGCGGCTGCCCGCCGTTCAGCCACGGGTTCCAGGTGGGGAGCCCATGCGAGGAGAGCTCGCGGAACGCCTGGCGCAACGGCAGGTGGAAGAGTGAGATGTCGCGGTTGGCCAGCGCCCGCGCCGGAGAGAGCAGCGGAGCGAGCAGGCTCAGCAGCCAGCCCGCCGCGAGAACGGCTGGCAGAATCGCGGCGGACCGGCGGCGCATCCGGAAAGAATATCTACTTCTGGGGCCAGCGCACGAAGAACCCGTCCGCCCAGACGATGTCCTGGTCGTAGTCGGTCGGGTCGAACCCCACCACCGTGTAGGTGCCGGAGATCGTGCTCCGGTCCCGCCCGCCGCTGCCGATCAACATCACCTGCTGGCTCAGCGGATTGTTGGGATCGAGGAAGTACTGGTAGTCCTTCTTCCAGCCGTCCAGCACCGGGATCGTCTCGATGTACTGCGGGGTGAGCAGGTCCCGGAGCGACGGGATGTCGATCGCCTTGTACTGGCTGACGTCGACCTGGGTTGCGGCCGCTCCGGCGGACGCCGCGCCCACCTCGTCGGAGAGCCAGGCGAACATCGCGGTGCCGGTGATCCGCATGTCCGCCACCGTCCGCTTCTGCTTCGCCTTCTCCATGGCATCCAGCAGGTTGGGGATCAGGATGGCGGCCAGGATGCCGATGATCGCGATGACGATCAGGAGCTCAATCAGCGTAAAGCCCGTCTCTGGTTTCGCGAGTCTACGCTTCATCACAAAGTCCCTCCAAGGTTCCTCAAAATGGTCGGAAGGGCGTAAGGGCAAGGGGCGTGCCAGAGGAGGAGTGGCCGAAAGCCCTTGAGAATCAATAACTTCTACTTATAGCCAAGTCTCTTCTCGACAAAAATCGTCAGCGGAACGGCACGGGATGTCACCGGCCCGCGGCGTACGCCAGCAGGATCTTGCGCATCCGCTCGACACCGCGATCGATCTCGGCGAGCGGGATGTGCTCGTCGGTGCTGTGGATCCCCTTCGAGTCGTCGGGCGAGAGCTTGAACGGCGACAGGCCGTAGGCCGGGATCCCCCGCTCGCGGAAGAAGCGCGAGTCGGTGAAGCCGGCGATGAAGGTGGGCACCACGGGACCGTCCGGGCGCAGCACCCGCTCGATCGCCTGATAGAGCCGCCCGGAGGCCGGCGACGGCGGCGAGGGGAGCGCCGTCACCAGCACCTTCACCTCTAATCCCGAGCCCAGCCGGCTCTTGACGTTGGCCAGGAAGGCGGCCGCGTCGGTGTCCGGCAGCAGCCGGATGTCGAGCAGCGCCGACGAGCGCTCGGGGACGACGTTGATCCGCTCGCCGCCCCGCAGCACCGTCACCTGCACCGTGTCGAGGAAGAGGTTGGCCATGCCGGGCATCAGGAACTCCTTGGGCCCGCTCGCCGCGACCACCGCGTCGATATTGGAGAAGACCCGGCGCCAGCGCTCGTTCTGCAGCGGCGCGATAGCGCGCGCGTAGTCGCGCACCGGGGGCGTCACCCGCCAGCGGGCGGGCTCGCCCAGCAGCCGCGCCAGCCCCTGGATGAGCTGGTGGTTGGCGCTCTCGGGATTGAGGCCGGCGCCGTGCCCGCCGCGCCCGGAGGTCGAGACCTCCAGCCAGAGCGGGCGCTTCTGCGCCACCTCGATCCCCCACCAGAGGAGCTTGTCGCCGGCCCCGGTCTGGCTGCGCCCTCCCTCGCCGATCACCCCCTCCACCCCCTGGAACAGCTCCGGATGGCTGGCGAGCAGCCAGCCGGTGCCGTTCAACCCGCCGTTCTCCTCGTCGGCCACGGCCAGGAAGACGACGTCGCGCTCCAGCGGCACCCGCCGTTTTTGGAGATCGCGCTGGAGGGAGATCATGGCGGCGAGCTGCGCTACCCCCAAGCTCTTGTCGTCGATCGCGCCGCGCCCCCAGAGCTGGCCGTTCCTGACCAGGCCGGCGAACGGCGGCACGGTCCACCCCGGCCCCGGGGGGACGACGTCCATGTGATGGAGCAGGAGGATCGCCCGCCCGCCGCTCCGCGGCGACGACAGCCGGGCGTACAGGTTGGCCCGCCCCTGCGGGTTGGCGATCACCCGCGACGGGATCCCCTCCCGCTGGAGCAGACCGGCCAGGAAGGCCGTCGCCCTCCCCTCGTTGCCCGGCGGGTTCGAGGTGTCGATCCGCAGATATTGCTGGAGCCACGCCGCCGGCTCGGACAGCGCGGGAGCCGCCGCGTGCGCGGGGGCGAGGAGCAGAAGAGCGGCGAGGAACAGCGGAAGGAAGCGCCTTGACATGACTTCACATAAAAACAAAGGGGGGGCCCCCGTCTCCGAGGCCCCCTGGGAAGAGAGCTTGAATCGCTTTGGGTCGTGTGGGCTTTGAGGCCCGTTGCTGCGACGTCTACGTCTACGGCTTACTGCTTGCTACTAATTGGTCTTCTGCGGCCAGCGGACGAAGAAGCCGTCGGCCCAGACGATGTCCTGATCGTAATCGGTCGGATCGAAGCCGGCCACCGTGTACGAGCCGCCGGCGAACGTCGAGTCGCGGCCGCCGGAGCCGATCGCCATCACCTGCGGCTGCAGGACGTTGGTGGTCTCGAGGAAGTAGTGGAAGTCCTGCTTCCAGCCGTCCTTGGCCGGAACCGACTGCAGGTACTGCGGAACCAGCACGGAGGCGACGGTCGTGGAATCGGAGGTGGTGTACTTGCTGAGGTCGACCTCGGTCGCGGCGGCGCCGGCGGCGGCCGCGCCGACCTGGTCGGTCAGCCACGAGAACATCGCGGTGCCGATGTTGCGCATATCGGCCACCGTCCGCTTCTGCTTCGCCTTCTGCAGAGCGTCGAGGAAGTTCGGGATCAACAGGGCGGCGATGATGCCGATGATCGCTACGACGATCAGCAGCTCGATGAGCGTGAAGCCCTTCTGCCGGTTACGGATCTTGGTCAACATGTTCGGGTCTCCTCCCCCTGGTTTTTTGAAGCTTTCCTCCGGGAAATCCGCGAGGTGTGTCGACAGGAGGATAAAGCAGGGTCGATGCCAGGGGTCCATCGGTCCTAAGTTGTTGATTCTATTGGCGTTCAAAATCTGTCTAGACAAAATTTGACACCGGGCGTTAGCACTAAGTGTCAGAAACCAGTCGGCGGACCAGCTTTTTGTAGAGCTCCACGCCGTCCGCGAACGCGGGCACCGCGAAGCGCTCGTTGGCCTGGTCCACCTGCAGGGTGTCGGTGTTCATGATCAGGAACGGCGAGAAGCCGTACGTCGGCACGCCCAGGGTCCGGAAGAAGCGGGCGTCGGTCGCCGTCCAGGGGAGGAAATAGGGGCCCACCGGCGCGTCCGGATAGGCCTCGCGCAGAGTGGTCTCGATCGCCTTGTAGACCCGGTTGTCGAGCGGGCTTCCCGCCCTGGCGCTCTGCGGGTCGTCCACCATCGTGGTGAGGCCGAAGGTCAGCCAGCCCGGCACCAGCTTCTCGCGCGCGGATTCCAGATCCTCCCCGGGCAGGAGCTGGAATTTGATCTCGAGCTCCCAGCCGCCGCCGCGCGCCTCCCTCACCCTGAACGGCACCGCCTCGTCGCGCAGCATCGACTGGATGTAGTTGGGGAGCTTGCGGAAGGCCTTGACGTCCCCCATCGCGTCCTCCAGGTTGGTCATCATCTTCCGCAGGTCCTTGCGGTCGCGGGTCGGGCCGTAGGCCGCGAACACCGCCCGCGCCTCCGGTGTCAGCTTGAGATCGGTCACCGTGGGGCCCATCTCCTTGATCGTCTTGCGCAGGTCCTCCAGCCGCTGGCGGTCGTCGCTGCAGACGATCAGGTCGGCGTAGCTCTTCTGGGCGAATTCGGTCCCCCAGAACTTGATCTCGTCGCGCGCCCGCGCCTCCACCACGCCCCCCTCGGTGAGCACCGCCCAGAAGTTGCGGACCATCTCCGGATGGAGCTGGATGAGCCGCCGCACCCCCAGCCGGCTCCCCCGCTCCTCGCTGCTGGTGGCCAGGAAGAGCACCGAGTGCGAGAGCGGCACGCCGCTCTTCTTGAGGTCGATCATCGCCAGCATCTGGGCGATGGCGACGCTCTTCATGTCGAACACGCCGCGGCCATAGATCCACGGGAGTCGGATGCGCGCCTCGAACGGCGGCGAGAACCACTCCTTGGGATCGACGTCCGAGACGTCGATGTGGTTGTGCAGCACCAGCGGGTGGGAGTCCCTGCCCACCAGCCAGGCGTAGAGATTGGCCTTGCGCGGGCCCACCTTCTCGATGCGGTACGGAATGCCGGCCGCCGCGAAATGCCGGGCGAGAAACTCGGCCCCCTTGAGCTCGTCGCCGGTCGACTCGCTGGTGTCGATCGGCGCATACTGCTGCAGCAGCTTCACCTCGGGCAGGCTGGCGTAGTCGCGCCCTATCCACTCCTCGGTCTGCCGCGCCCTGAGCGGCGCGTCGAGGAATTTGACCATCCCCCAGGTGAACGCCCCCACCAGCACGAGGCTGCCGTACAGGGCGATGCGCGCCGCCTGCCGGCGCCGGGCTTCCAGTCTGTGCAGAGTCATGAGGCCAGCGATGATAACCGGTCTTCATCCGTTGTGTATGCTTCCCGCACGCTATGCCCGGCTCTATCCGGAGATTTCCCGTCCGCGCGCTGCTGCTCCTGGCCGGCCTCGTCGCCTGCCTGCGCTGCTTCCTGGCGGAGATCGCCCGCCTCAAGGGGGGCTTGAGCTTTCCGCTCGACGACAGTTGGATCCACCTTCAATTCGCCCGCAACCTCGCGCACGGCGCCGGCCTCTCCTACAACCTCGGCGAATTCGTGACCGGCTCCACCGCGCCGCTGTGGACGGCGCTCCTCGCCGTCCTCTTCCTGCTGCCGGGGAGCGTCCTCCTCTGGACGAAGCTCCTCGGCGTCGTCCTCTACCTGGCCGGGATCGACGCCACCTGGCGCCTCTCCCGCGAGCTGGACCTGGGAGAAGGGCTCTCGGCGCTCGCCGCGGCCCTCACCCTGGCCACGAGCTGGCTCGTCTGGTCGGCCCTCTCGGGGATGGAGATCCCACTCTTCATCCTGCTCTCGCTCTGGGGGATGATCCTCCACCTGCGCGAGCGGGCCGACCCGCACCGCCCGCCGCTCTCGCTCGCCGTCCTGGCCGTGGCCGTCCTCGCCCGGCCGGAGGGGGTGCTGCTGCTCCTCCTCGCCTTCCTCGACCGCCTCCTCGTCTTCGCGGGGGATCCCGCTCCATCCGGGACAACGCGCTGGCGGCGTCCTTCCTTCCGGGTCCTGCTCACCGGAGCGGGCCTGGCCGCCTGCGCCGTGGCCGGCTCCTTTCTCTTTTACGGATGGGCGGGCGGCTCCGTACTGCCCACCACCTACGCGGCGAAGGGGGGAGGCGAGGTGCGCCACCTCCTCCCCGACTTCCGCTACCTCTCGAACGTGCTCGGCCTCTTCTTCCGGCCGCAGCCGTGGGCCACCCTGCTCGCCGCCGGCGGCGCCGCCGTCCTCGCCGGCCGCCTGGGCACGCCGCGCGACCGCGGGCTCCTCCCCGCCCTCTGGCTGTTCGGCATGCCGCTCGCCTACTCGCTGCTGACCCCCGGCCCCACCAAGATGCTGGGCAACTTCGGCCGCTACTACTTCCCGCTCTTCCCGGTGCTGACCGTGCTCGCCGTGCTGGCCCTGGAGCCGCTCACCCGCCTCCGCCTCTCCCGCCCCCTCCGGATCGTCCTCGGCACCCTGGGAGCCGCCGTGCTCCTCGCGCCCACGCTCGCCGTGCTGATCCAGGGAGAGCGCTTCTACGTCCAGAACGTGGCCAACGTCCAGGAGAGCGACGTGGCGATCGCCGGCTGGCTCGCCGCCCACGTGCCGCCCGGCGCCGTGCTGGCGGTGAACGACATCGGGGCCATCAAGTACCTCCTCCCCAACCCGATCGTCGACCTGGCGAGCATCGCCACCCCCGAGATCGGCCGCGAGGTCTCCCGCGCCGTGGCCGCCGGTACCCCCTGGCCCGACGCCATGATGGCCGCCGTCGAGCGCCGCCGTCCCGACTACATCGTGATCTTCCCGAGCTGGTTCCCCACCCTCGCCCGCGACCCCCGCTTCCGGGCGGTCTACACGCTGCCGATCCAGGGGAACGTCACGATGGGCGGGAACGAGATCGTGGTGTACGCGACGCCTTGGACGCGGTGAGATCTGTCCTTCCAGGAAGGACAACCTGTGCTCATCGAGGCGATCTGGCGGCTCTCTCCGCCGGGCTCGCAGCCTCGCCGCCCTGTTCTCAGAGATGTCCCCACCTCTCCCGCGGCCCGCACTCACAGTTAATGCGGGCACACCGCCCACAGACACTCTGTTGAAAAGGGGAATCTCATGAAGAAGAACGCCTCGAAGCCCTGCAAGCTCCAACTCAACCGCGAGACGCTGACCGCCCTCGAAGGCCAGGACCTCCGCGCTGTGAACGGCGGGCTCACGGTGTACTACGCCTCGTGCAAGACCTGTGGCTCGGTCTGCGCCACCGCGACCCAGCTCTGCTGAGCCCTCATTACCCCGCCCCTCTTCTCCCGACCCGGGAGAAGAGAGAGACGGCCCTGGGAGCCGGGTTCACCCGGCTTTTCGTTGAATCGTAGCCCGGGCATTGATGCCCGGGCGGACCGGCTCACGGGCACGGCGCCCCGCCCGCCATCCACGCCTTGAAAGCGGCCACGAACTGCTCGTGCGGCACCGACACCGGTGCCCGTCCCACCCCCGGGCTCCAGCCCCAGAGCACCAGCTTGTCGTGGCTCACGTGCTCCAGGAGCTTGGCGAGGTCCCGGTTGCCGTTGTGCGCCGGGTCCTTGATCGTGGCGCAGAGGTCCGCCTTCGAGAGGCCAATGAAAACCATCTTCTGATTCACCGCCGGCAGACGCCAGCCGGGGGCGCCGGGCGGCATGTGGGCCCCGTAGCTGGCCGGCAGGTTCTTCGTGCCATGGCAGGTGGAGCAGGGAAAGCCCGGCGCGCCGAGCCCGTTCGACCCCCGCTGCACGTTCTGATTGTGGACGAGCCCGGCGTCGAATTGCAGCGGCGCGTCGCCCGGAATGTGACAGTTCTGGCAGCGCGGATGCTGGAGCACCGTCTGGATGGTGTCGAACGCCGCCAGCGCCGCCGCCTGCTTCGAGACCGGGGCAGCGGGCGCCGCCGCCACGCTACCAGCCAAGAGCACGGTCCCGACGAGCAGCCCGCCCAGGACCCAGGAGCTTCCAAAACCTTTCATGCCGTTCCCTCTCCTCTCGCTCAAGCCAGACGCAGCGGCAGCTCGCGCAACCGCTTTCCCGTCAACGCGAACACGGCGTTCGCCACCGCGGGCGCCACCGGCGGCGTGCCCGGCTCGCCGGCGCCCCCCGACTTCTCATGGCTGACCAAGATGCTCACCTCGACCTTCGGCATCTCATGGATCCGCAGGACGCGGTAATCGTGGAAGTTGCTCTCCTGGACGCGGCCCTCCTTGATCGTCAGCTCGCCGTGGAGCGCCGCGCTGAGCCCGAAGGCGACCGCCGACTCCATCTGCGCGGCGACCCCCAGCGGATTGATGCAAATGCCGCAATCGATCGCGCAGACGATGCGGTGCACCCGGATGCGCCCGTCCGTTTGTCCCCCATCAATCGAGACCTCCGCCACGTGGGCCACGATGCTGCCGAACGACTCGTGCACGGCGAGCCCCCGGGCGCGACCCGCGGGCGGCGGGGTGCCCCAGCCCGCCTTTTCCGCCGCGGCCTCCAGCACCGCGCGCACCCGCGGCGACTTCTCCAGCAGCGCCCGCCGGAATTCCAGCGGGTCCCGCTTGGCCGCGTGCGCCAGCTCGTCCACGAACGACTCCACGGCGAACGCGGTGTGCGAATGCCCCACCGAGCGCCACCAGAGCACCGGCACCCCCGGATCGGTGGTGTGGAGATCGACGCGATGATTGGCGATCGCCGTCACATAGGGGGAGTCCGAGGCCCCCTCCACCGCCGTGGGATCGACGCCGTCCCTGATCATGCCGGCGAACGGCGAGCCGGCCACGATCGACTGCGAGACCACGCGATGGCGCCAGGCCACAGGGTTCCCCTTGGCGTCCAGCGCCCCCTCCACCCGATGGACGGCCATCGGCCGGTAGTAGCCGCCGCGGATGTCGTCGTCGCGCGTCCATACCACCTTGACCGGCTTGTCGAGGTTCTTCGCCACGTGGGCCGCCTCGACCACGAAATCCGAGGCGATGTTCGCCCGCCGCCCGAAGCCGCCGCCCAGGAAGGTGGTGTGAATGGCTACCTGCACCGGCTTGAGGCCGAGGATCTGCGCCACCCGGCCCTGGTCCACCGTCTGGAACTGCGTCCCCGTCCACACCTCGCACCCGTCCACCGTGCGGCGCACCGTGCAGTTGAGCGGCTCCATGGGAGCGTGGGCGAGATAGGGCAGCGAATATTCGGCCACCAATACGTCCGATCCCAGCGCCTTCTCCACGTCCCCGCCGGCCGCGGCCTTGGCGCCCGCCGACTTCGATTTCTCCAGATAACTTTCGCGGAGCTTCACCGTGTCGACGTCCGCGTGCGGACCCGGATCCCAGTCGACCTTGAGCGCGTCGCGCCCCTTCTTGGCCGCCCAGAAATGATCGGCGACCACGGCCACCCCCGACGGCACCGCGAACACCGCGCGCACCCCGGGCACGGCCTTGGCCGCCGCCACGTCGAAATCCTTCACTTTGCCGCCGAACGTGGGCGGGTGGGCCACCACCGCGGTGAGCATCCCCGGCAGTTGGACGTCCATGCCGAACTTGGCGCGGCCGGTGATCTTCTCCGGCGTGTCGAGACGGCGGGTCGGCTTGCCGATCACCTTCCAGTCCGCCGGGTCCTTGAGCTGGACCTTCTGGGGCGCCGGCTGCTTCGACGCCGCCGCGGCCAGCGAGCCGTAGCTGGCCCGCTTGTCGCCGCAGATCACGAAACCCTTCTCCGTGCGGCAGTCGCCGGGAGCGACGCCCCACCGGGCCGCCGCCGCCGACACCAGGAGCGCGCGCGCCATGGCGCCCACCTGGCGATAGCGGTCGAGCTCGGACCACGTGGTGGTCGAGCCGCCGGTCATCTGGATGGGGAAGACCGTCGAGTGATATTCCGGCGCCGCGGGCGCGTGCTCGACGCGGATGCGGCTCCAGTCGGCGTCCAGCTCCTCGTTGACCATCATCGGCAGCGTGGTCCAGATCCCCTGGCCCATCTCCGAGTGCGCGAGGAGCACGGTGACGCTCTCGTCACTGCCGATGCGCAGGAAGGCGTTGACCGGAGGCAGGACCGTCGACGGGGCGGGCGCCTCCTGCGCGAGGGCGAACCGATTCAGCGCGGCCGGCACGAAGAAGCCCACCACCAGCCCGCCGCCCGCCCCCTTGAGGAACGCGCGCCTCGACAGCCCGCTCATGACCGTCCCTCCATCAGCTTGGCGGCGCGGTGCACGGCGCTGCGGATGCGCTGATAGGTGCCGCACCGGCAGATGTTGCCGCTCATCGCCGCGTCGATGTCCGCGTCGGTGGGATTCGGCTTCGCCTTCAGCAGCGCCGCCGCCGCCAGGATCTGGCCGGACTGGCAGTACCCGCACTGCACCACGTCCGCCTCGGTCCACGCCTTCTGGACCGGATGATCCCCGTGCGCGCTCAACCCCTCGATCGTGGTCACCGCCTTGCCCGCCACCGCGGACGCCGGCCGCACGCACGAGCGCACGGGCTGGCCGTCCACCAGCACGGTGCAGGCGCCGCACTGGGCCATGCCGCACCCGAACTTGGTGCCGGTCAGCCCGATCACGTCGCGCAACACCCACAGCAGTGGCATGTCCTCGCTGACCTGGACCTCATGCTCTTTGCCGTTCACGGAAAGCTTCATCGCCTCACCTCGCCCTTCTGGGGGCCTGGATTCTGGGGGCATCATACAAGCAAGCAACACATCCTCAACCCGTGAAACAACGTTCGTAGGGGCGGCCCTATGTGGCCGCCCTGGGCGGGGGAAAATCCGGGATGGAGGCGCCCCCCCGCCCAGGGCGGCCACGCAGGGCCGCCCCTACAAAGATTCCGTTCTACCAGGAGGCCAACGCCGCCTTGAGATCCCGAACCGCCGCCTGATACCCATCGATCTTGCCGCGCAGGGTGATCCGCTCCGGCACCGCCTTGTTCTGGATCGGCGCGAACGCCGCCTCCAGAGCCGCCAGCCGCTCCTGATCGCGCTTCAGCGCCCGCTCGACCGCGCCTCGGACGCTGGCGTCCTTGAGCCCGAGATCGCCGAGAAAATCCAGCATGTTCGTGCCGTATTCGATCGTGTCATCCCCATGATGATCGATGGCGTCGAGGATCACGGGCAGCAGCCGCTCGCGGAGCACCTTGGGCGAGCAGGACGACGCGCGGGGATCGCCGGCGCTCTTCCTCCCGGGTCCGGACCAGAGCGAGCACTGGAGCGCGATCTGCCGGGCCGCGGACCAGCGCGTGACCGGGTCCGCGGCGCCGAGCTTCGGCATCAGCTCGTCCACCGTGGGAGGGACCGTATGGGGCTCCGGACGGGGCGGCGGCTGGGCATGGTGTTTCGCCAGGATC
>QHVW01000917.1:0-6420 GCA_003223675.1 Acidobacteriota bacterium | reverse complement strand
GGCCTGGCTCTCGATCCCGTTCTGCTTCAAGACCTTGTTGACGTCGGCGCCGGGCTGGCGGGAGAGGGCGACGGAGATCTTCGCGTACTGCTCCAGCGTGACCCCTTCCCGGGCCTCCTTGGCGCGGCTCGGCACGTCGCCGAAATTGGCCTCGTTGGCGCACTGGGCATTGATCTGATGGAAGCGGGCCTCGAGCTGACCCGTGGAATCCGCCTTGAACCGCTTCCACCAGGCGGCATAGGAGGCCTCGTACTGCTGCCGCGTATGGCCCTGACTCTTGAGCCACGCGTCAAAATGCACGTTGCCGTCCTTCTCACCATACTGGGTGCGCAGGGTGGTGAATTGGCAGAGCGCCGTCGCCAGCCCGGCGAGATCGAGCCCCGCCAGCACCTCCTTCTCCCCCGCCACCTCGCCACCCCGCGCCGGGACCACCCCCAAGAGCACCGCCACCGCGAAACCGCAGACCCAGACCCTTCGCGAACGCATGGGCATCTCCCCTTTCTTCGAGATCAGCCCATCCATTCTATCCCGGGGCCGCCAGCCGCCTTCGTGGGCGATCTATCCCGCCAATGGAGGATGGGCTTGAGCGTCGAGCCGAAACGCTCGAAGGCCTCCATCGACTCCCAGATATCGAACACCCGGAGCTGGCTGCCGGAGCCATGACAGGCATGATAGAGCCGGCCCGCCGGAGCCCCGGCCCCCGCGGCCTCCAGCCGCCGGATGCACTCGTCATACTGGGCTCCGTCCATCGTCTCCGGCCTGAACGCGATCGCAAACGCCATAGGTCACCTCCCAAGGAATTGACGGTTCACCCTCCTCTACGGCCCAAACCCCACCCCCGGATGAACCCCTCTTCAGGCCGTAAGGCCCCCCCTGGGACCGCCGGCGTCCCCGCCGGCCCTCTAACCCGTTTCTTCTCAGCGTTCCGTCATAGAATAGAGCCACCCGAATCGAGCGTCCCTGAGCCGCCATGACCGACACCCCCCACGGCCTGGAAGTCCTGCGCACCTACGGCGAAGGCTTCGCCGGCCGCCAAGCCGAGCTCGCCGCCCTCGACCAGGCCTGGAACGAAGGCACCCGCATCTTCGTTCTCCACGCCGAAGGCGGAGCGGGCAAAACCCGCGTCGTGGCGAAATGGCTCACCCAGATGAGCGACGACGGCTACCGCAGCGCCGGCCGGGTCTTCGTCCACTCCTTCTATAGCCAGGGAAGCAACGAGCAAGGGAACGCCTCCTCCGAGCTCTTCTTCGAGCAGGCGCTCGCCTACTTCGGGCACACCGGCCCACGCCTCACCGATCCCACCGAGAAGGGACGAACGCTCGCCCGGCTGATCCGCGAGCATCGCGGCCTCTTGGTGCTCGACGGGCTCGAGCCACTCCAGCACCCGCCGTCCTTCGACCAGGGTCGGCTGAAGGATCCGGCTATTCGGTCCTTGCTCCTCGCTCTAGCCGCCGGGCGACTTGGTGACCCGTCCGGCACGCCTTCAGGCCTGTGCGTGGTCACCTCGCGCCAGCCTGTCGAAGAACTCAAGGACAAGACCTGCCGGGCCGTCGGCCAGCAACCTTTGGAACGGTTGGACCCGGAAGCCGGGGCGGAGCTTCTACGGCAGTTGGAAGTCCGAGGTCCCGAGCGAGAGCTTCGCCAAGCGGTGGAGGATTCCCACGGCCACGCTTATTCGCTGATGCTGTTGGGTTCCTATCTGAGGAACGCGACGGACCACCACGACATCTGCCGACGACACGAGGTCGTTCTGCTGGAGGAGGATACCGAGCACAGTAGCCACGCCCGGGAGATGTTTGCGGCCTATGTCCTGCATCTGGGTGAAGACAGCCCGGAAGTCGCGGTATTGCGTCTGCTCGGCTTCTTCGACCGCACTGCCGAGCGGCAGCTCCTTAACTTACTGCGAGCGCGCGAGGGAATAGTTTATGACTGGTCGGTAGCCAGGTGGGCCCGCGAGATGCAGCAGAAGATTCGAGAGTTGGGAGTCGAAGAAAATTTGCCAGTGAACGTGCCGCCTCGGCCGAAGCGCGTAGAGGACTCGCTAGCCGAGGTGACAGCTCCATTGCTGGGCCTTCCGGAAGTGCAGTGGTTACGAGTGCTCAACCGGCTGCGCGACTTGCGGCTGATAGACTTCACTGGACCGGACACGTTACCGTCCTTCTCGCCATACTGGGTGCGCAGGGTGGTGAATTGGCAGAGCGCCTTCCTCGGTCCCCTACTGGCCAGAAGGGATCGAGGGTCTCCAGCCGCTGTACCTGGCCGTGGCCCACGGCTGCCTGGCCGGGTTGCAGGAGCCGGCATATTTCGAGATCTATTTAGACCGTATCTTGCGGGGCACTGGAAACGACGGCTTTTACCCTACACGGACGCTCGGCGCGATCGGTGCGGACCTAGGGGCGGTGGCGTGTTTCTTTGTAATTCCGTGGACTACGCCCGCGCCAAACCTCGCGCCCGATACCCGATCTTGGCTGCTCAACACCGCAGCTTTTTATCTGCAAGCCCTGGGCCGGCTGACCGAAGCGGTCGAGCCAATACGGGCCGCATTGACCGATGCCATACGCCGAAAAAATTGGACGAGCGCGGCTACGCGTTCCGAGAACATGAGCGGGCTGGAGCTTCTTCGGGGTGAGGTATCCGCGGCGATGAACGCCGCCAAGCAGTCGATCAAATATGCCGACCGTAGTGGGGATACGTTTATTCAAATAGCCTGCCGCACGGCACTGGCCGACGCCCTGCATCAGACAGGCCGTTTCGCTGAGTCACGCCGTTTGTTCGAAGACGCGGAGGCTCGTCAAGTCGCGCGTCAGCCGGAACATCCGCGGCTCTACTCGCTGCAGGGTTTCCGCTATTGTGAACTCCTACTCTCCGACGCTGAACACACGGCGTGGCAAAGATGTCTTCTCGTGCCACTCACGAGAGCCAATGCCGATTGCAGCGTTGTCAGCGAACGAGCCATCTACGCTCTTGAGGGTGCCGAAAACCGCCGTCTTCTTCGTGATATCGCCTTGGAGCACCTCACCCTGGCCCGAGTCATATTGTACGAGGCCCACTCCGCAGTGCCCACTCCACAAACCGCATTCGACCATGTTAACGCTGCCGTTGACAGCCTCCGGGCGGCCAGCGATATGAGCCACCTCCCACGTGGCCTGCTCACCCGTGCCTGGATACGATTTCTTTCCGATGACCAGCCCGGTTGCCGGGAGGATCTGGACGAAGCCTGGGAGATCGCCGAACGGGGCCCGATGCCGCTGTTCCAGGCCGACATCCTTCTCTACCGCGCCCGCCTCTTCCGCAACCGCACCGCTCTGGCCGAAGCCCGCCGGTTGATCGAGAAGCACGGCTACCACCGCCGGGACGAAGAGCTGGCGGATACCGAAGCTGCTGCCGAACATTGGAATGACAAGGAACCGTCCATGCCGACAAAGACCTTCATCAGCTACAGCCACGACAACGAGCAGCACTCCCAGCGGGTTCTGACGCTCGCCAATCAGCTTCGCGCTCAGGGCGTCGATGCCGAGATCGATCAGTACGAGCCCCGACCACCCCAGGGTTGGCCACTATGGTGCGAAGAGCAGCTTCGACCGGAGAGCTCCGACTTCGTTCTCGTCGTCTGCACGGAGACGTACCTCAACCGCATCGAGAAAAGGGTCCCGGCAGACGAGGGCCGTGGCGTCTTCTGGGAAGGGAACGTCATTAGAAGCTATCTCTATGAGGAGAAGAGCAATAACCGGTTCCTCCCCGTGATCTTCGATCCCAAGGATGGGACCTATATCCCGCGCCCGCTGAAGGACACCACGCGGTACCTCCTGACAGCCTTCGATCTCTCGGACCCTGGATACGAAGCCCTCTATCGCGAGCTGACGCGTCAGACCATCCAGAGGCCACCGCTCGGAGAGGTCGTGACCCTGCGGCGTGGCGGCGTTTCCCTTGAGAGGTCCGTGTCCGCCCCCCAGGTGCTCCCACCGGTCGCACCCCGGGAGGTGCGCTCCACCTTCTCATCTGCCGTAGCGGCACACACCGAGACAGACCTGCTCGAAGAATTGAAGCGTCTGCCCGCGGGATGGTTCGAGGAGCTGGTCCACAGGTTCGACCAACACAATGCGGTTTCCGCGAGACCAGCCCCACAGTCGACCCGAGCGATCGATCTGCTGAAGGTTGTTGAGGCTACGGAGGACGGGCCGGACCGGCTGCGGGAGGAGATTCGACGGTTGAAAGGGAGCCGACGGTGAAAAGCGTTACCGGCCGCAATATCTGACCGTAGAGACGTCCCAGTCCGTTTCAGCACGACGATCGCAGGCCTCCACCGTCGGGACGTCTCCGCAGGTGCAATATCGTCCTCGAGGGCAATGCCTGACCGGGGCAGACGTGATCTAAAAGGCTGCCTGCGCCCCTTCGGGGCTCTTGATAGGTCGGCGCTCGTTTCCTGGGGTTAAAACCCCAGGCTTTATGCCTATGCCCCTTGCGGGGCAAAGCTCCAAACAAAAACCGGCTTAGCGGCCAAGCTTCCGATCCTCGATCTCGATCTCCTCGCGCTTCCGTTTCGCGAATTCTTCACTCCCCGAAGTCAGCCCGCGACCCGCCCGCGGCCAAAGCCGCCAGACGACCATGGCCTTGAGCCTCGGCCTGCTTCTGGGAGGCATTGACAACCCACCGCCTACTCATGCTCGATCTCTGCGATAAGCTCCTCCAGGGTCACCTGGCAGGCCGGCACCTTGCGCCGGAAGAGCTCCTCGAGGAATTCGGCACGGCTCAGTCCGGCGATCTCAGCAGCCCGCTCTTGCGAGATGCGGCCCTGCGCGTACCACTGGACGCAGGCCGCGATCCGCATCTCCCGCGCGAGCTCCGCGGGAGACATGTGGAGGGCGGCGAAGGCGCTCGGCGGAAGATCGTAGGTAATCGTAGCCACGGCGCGGCTAGTATAACCCCTTCGCCCTCCGAGGGCGGCGCAAAGCCACACAACCTGTCAATCAGAAGGCCACTAAATTTCGCCCACCGGTAACCCCGAATCCTTCCAGGAAGTGCCTGGGAAGTAGTAGGATAGAGGCATGCCACCGACGGTCTACATAGAAACGAGCATCGTCAGCTACCTGGCGGCTTATCCAAGCCGGGATCTCATCACCGCTGCGCATCGGCAGATCACTCATACGTGGTGGCAGAAACGGCGTCCGGAATTTTTGATCTTCGCCTCGCAGGTCGTGTTGGATGAGTCTGCTGCGGGTGACCCCCAGATGGCTAGTCGGCGTACGGAGATCCTGAAGGATGTGCCGTTGCTGGAGATCACTCCTGAGGTCGCGGAATTAGCTGCAACGCTCATCGCGCGGCTGCCCTTACCTCCGCGCGCGGGAGCCGACGCCGCCCATATCGCCGTGGCGGCATATCATGGTATGAGCTTCCTGCTGACTTGGAACTGCACCCACATCGCGAACGCAGCTCTACGGCCCAGGATCGAGAAGATTTGTCGGGAACAAGGCTACTCAGCGCCGGTGTTGTGTACACCGGAGGAGCTTGCAGGAGGTACAGAAGATGCCTGACAACCGTTCTCCTGAGACATGGCACGACCCGATCGTGGCTGAAGTTCGGCAAGCCCGGGAGGCCCTTTTTGCCGAGGCAAACTACGACATCCTCGAATTCTGCCGGCGCCTCTCGGCCAGGCAAGCAACCTCCGGACATCCTGTCGTGAAGCGCGGCAGTGCTTCCGTAGAGGATTCCGAGGCTGCCGATACTCCGCCGAGAGCCAAGACCGCATAACCCACGCCTGGCCCCAAAATCCGGGGCCCCCCGGGGCGCACCGCTCCCCGGGAAGCCCCGCAAAAGGGCCCTGTTTCGAATCAGTTGTCAAAGAACCCGATGGACCAGCCGTCTACTGCTGGGCGGCCGGCTCTTGCTGCTGGGTGTCCGCCGGCGTCTTCTTCCGGCGCGGGCGGCGCGGCTTGAGGCCGAAGCCGAGGAGCGTCTGGTTGTCGAAGCCGAAGCTGCCCCGGAGCAGCGCCGCGGTTCGGAGGTGGAGGTCCTTCCCCCGCTTCTCGAGCGCCTGACGCTGCCGCACGGTCTCCTGAAGCACGCCGCGCAGATCCTGCTGCTTGGTGTCCATCCCCTTGGCCTCGGCGATGAGCGCTTCGATCTCGTCCGCCTTGTCCTTGAGGCAGGGCAGGTCCGTGAGGTGCGGCTGGAGAGCGGCGTGGAGCAGCTCCCAGTCCGCGATGAGCTTTGCCAATGTGAACGTAGCCATGATCTTTCTCCTTTCTTGGGTTGTTCCTTGCGAGGGACTTCCCGCCCTCGTCAAATCCTGGTTTCAGGGACACGGATCGATACACCTTCTCTCTCAGGTCATGGAGACCTCCTTTCTTTCCGCCGCGCTCGGGAGCCGCGGCCTGACGATGGCTATCGGGAAACTTCGACGACGGGGCAGATGGTAGACCA
>QHVW01000035.1 GCA_003223675.1 Acidobacteriota bacterium | reverse complement strand
GATCGAGATGGTCTCGACCCTCCCCGGCGCGAGCTTCAGCCCCACCGGGGTGCTGACCCTGCCCGGAGGCGGCGGCCGGCAGATGGTCACCACGGCGCGGCAGACGCTGGAGGCGCTGTCGCAATGATTTCCGGGAAGACCATGGCGTCATTGGGTTGGGCCGTCCTCCTCGCCACGGCCTGCCAGCGGACCGCCCCCCCGCCGCCGGACGCCGTGGCGCGGATCGGCGACGCCGAGGTGCGCTACGCCGAATTCGAGCGCTATGTGACCTTGAACGTGGGAGAGCCCGGCGGCGTGCTGGGGAGCGACGTGCTCTCGGAGCTGTTCGATCAGTTCCTCGACGAGCGGCTGCTGGAGCGGCTGGCCGCCGACCGCGGGCTGGTGCGGGCCTCCGCCTCGTCGCTCCAAGGGGGCCAGAGGGGGCAGGCGCGCCAGGCGATCGACGCGTTGTTGGAGAAGGATCTCCGCCAGGAGGCCGGCGACGCGGAGATCGCCCGCTATTACCAGGCGCACCGGCAGGATTTCGCGCGGCCGGAGCGGGTGCGGCTGCGGCAGATCCTCACCGCCGACCGCAAGGCCGCCGAGGAGGCCCGGCGCCAGATCGCGGCGGGGACCCCCTTCGAGGAGGTGTCCCGCCGCCTGTCGCGGGGCCCGAGGGCGGACGGCGGCGGGGTTCAGGGGGAGCTGGCGCGGGGCGACCTGCCGCCGTCGTTCGCCGACCTGATCTTCGCGCTGAAGCCGGGCGAGGTGAGCCCGGTGGTGCCGGCCGAATACGGCTTCCATCTCTTCCAGGTGATCGAGCGCGAGCCGGCCGAGGTGGTGCCGCTCGCCGCCGCGCGGGGGGAGATCCTCGCGAAGCTGCGCCAGCAGCGGGCCGACCAGCTCCTGCGCTCGCTGGTCCAGGAGGCCCGAAGTCATTACAATGTGAAGGTTTATGAGCGGAATTTACCGTTCGCCTACCAAGGTTCTTACAGCCATGCCCAGAAAGCTCGCTAGCCTCACCCTGCTCCTCTCCTTCGCGCTCGCGCCTGCGCTGGGCGCCGAGGTGTTGAACCGCGTCGTCCTGCGGGTCAACGACCAGATCGCGACGCTCTACGACTACCAGCAGCACCGCGAGGAGCTCGTGCGCGACATCCTCCATCGCGAGCAGGACGCCGGCGAGCGCCAGCGGCTGCTCGGCCAGGCTGGCGAGCTCGCCTACGCCGACCTCTACCGCGAGCTGCTGCTCCAGTCGCGCGCCGACCAGCTCGGCGTCGAGGTCACCGAGGCCCAGGTCGACACCGCCATCACGCAGCTCAAGCAGAGCAACAACATCAAGTCGGACGACGAATTCAAGGTGGCGCTGGCGCAGGCCGGCATGACCGTGGCCCAGCTCCGCGCCCAGCTCCGCAAGCAGCTCCGGGTGCAGGAGGTGCGCGGCCGCGACGTGCAGGGGCGGGTCAAGGTGGACGAGGAGGATCTCCGGCGCTACTACCGGCGGAACCTCGAGCAGTTCCGCCAGCCCGAGCAGCTCCAGCTCCGCGAGGTCGTGGTGCTCGACGACAGCGGGCTCTCCGCCGCCGACCGCCAGCGTCTGGCGGCCGAGATCCGCGCCAAGGTCCAGGGGGGCGCCTCGCTCACGGACGCCGCGGCCGACACCGCCAAGAAGGGGACGACGAGCAACGCCGTCGACCTCAATTGGGTTTCGCCCGGCGACCTCGACAAGAACCTGGAGGCCGCGGTCTGGAAGCTCCCCAAGGGGTCGATCAGCGAGCCCGTGCAGGCGCGCGGCGGCCTGCACGTCGTGCAGGTGCTCGACCGCCGCGAGTCGCGGGTCCCGTCGTTCGCCGAGGTGCAGGAAGTCATCAAGGCGCGCGAGCAGGAGCGGCGGTTCCGCCAGGAGACCGCCAAGTACATGGTGGAGCTGGAGAAGAAGGCGCTGATCGTGGCCAATCCGCCCGCCGAGGCCGCCAACTACCACCGCCAGCTCGCCGCCGACACGGACGTGAGCGATCAGGGAGGGAGCCTGAGCATCCCTTCCGGGAACCCCGCGGCGGCGCCGGCCAAAGCGCCCGCGCCGGGCACGACCCCCTCGACCGCGACGAGCATCGAGCCCACCGCGCCGGGCACCCTGACGAACCCGAAGCCGGTCAATACCACGCCGCCGCCGATCGCGGCGCCCCCCGTGACCCCGCCGACGACGAATCCGCCGCCGTCCCCGCCGCCGCCGGGGATGTGAGCTGACGCGTGCCCTGTAGGGGCGGGATCCCATCTTTCGCCCTGTTCGCGCACCTTTTCCGGCCATCCCGCGCGTCTCAGTGGGCGCTAGTGGAAAAAAATGGACAAAAGTGGAGTGTGATGCTACGCTTTCCCCTTAGTCAGGACGTTTTGTGAGGGCGGGCTATGTTCCGCGGAAGCGCTCCAACCAAGATCGACGACAAGGGACGCCTGAAGATCCCGACCGACTTCCGTCGGCTGCTGGAGGAGCGCTATGGCCTCGATCTGTTCGTGACGTCGGTGCAGGGGGACTCGGCGCTGCTCTATCCGCTGCCGGTGTGGGAGGAGATCGAGGCGCGGCTGGCGCAGATGCCGTCCACGGACCGCGCCAAGATGCGCTACCTGGAGCGGGTGAGCTATTACGGCCAGCAGGTGCGGCTCGACGTGCAGGGTCGCATCCTGATTCCGCAGATCCTGCGGGAGAGCGCCAGCATCAACGGCGACGTGGTGGTGAGCGGGCAGCTCAACCACCTGGTGGTGTGGAATCACGAACGGTTCGTGGCGCGGCTGGCCGGGCAGCCGTTCACGGACGAGGACTTCCATGCGCTCAGCGCTCAGGGGATCTGAGCCGGCCCGGCGCGCCGCGCGGGGAAGCCCATGGATGTCCGGCACGTTCCCGTCCTGCTCGCCGAGACGCTGGAATATCTGGCGCCCGAGCGGGGCGGGATCTTCGTCGACGGCACGGTGGGGCTGGGCGGCCACGCCGAGGCCCTCCTGCGGGCGTCTCCGGAGGTCCAGCTCATTGGCATCGACCGCGACCGCGAGGCGCTGGCGCGGGCGGCCGAACGGCTCGCCGGCTTCGGCCCGCGGGTGCGCCTCGTCCAGGCCAATTTCCACCAGCTCATGGCGACGTTGGCCGGCCTCGGCGTCCGCGCGATCGCGGGCTTCCTGGCCGATCTCGGCGTGTCTTCGCTGCAGCTCGAAACGCCCGGGCGAGGCTTCAGCTTCCGCTTCGACGGGCCGCTCGACATGCGGATGGGATTGAGTGAAACGACCGCGGCGGACCTGGTCAACCAGGCCTCGGAGGGAGAGTTGGCGACGATCTTCAGGGACTACGGCGAAGAGCGGCATGCGCGGCGGATCGCGCGGGCGATCGCCCGCGCCCGGATGGAGAAGCCGATCAGGACCACGGGAGAGCTCAAGGCCCTGGTGGACGCCGCCAAGGGCGCGCGGGCCCTCCGCGAGGAGCGGATCGACCCGTCGACCCGGGTCTTCCAGGCCCTGCGCATCGCGGTCAACCAGGAGCTGGCCGGCCTCGAGCGCTGCATCGAGGAGACCGTCGAGCTCCTGGAGACCGGCGGCCGGCTGGTGGTGATCTCCTATCACAGCCTGGAGGAC
>QHVW01000034.1 GCA_003223675.1 Acidobacteriota bacterium | reverse complement strand
CCCCGTTCCAGGTCACCGGACCAGAAGGAGAGGATGCGCCCGGCGCGGTCGATCCCCACGCCGCCGCCGAACCGCGCCGGGTCCGGCCGCGCGGTGAGGAGCAGGGTCGAGCGGGCGCCGCTGGCGAGATGTTTGCGGATCAGCTTGCGAAAGGGCCACTCGCAGAGGCTGTCGCCGTTGACCAGCAGCACCAGCTCTGCGGGCGCCAGAAAGTCCTTCAGCGGATGGAGGGCGCCCAGGGTGCCCAGGCTCTCCAGCTCATCCGACCAGGTGAGCGGCATTCCCGCATGGGAATCGCCGAAGCGCTGACGGATCTGATCCCCCAGATAGTGGAGGTTCACCGCCACGGCCTCGCAGCCGGCGGCGGCGAGCCGCGCCAGGGTGTGCCCCAGGATGGGCACGCCGCGCACCGGCAGCAGGGGCTTCGGGGTGAGGCTGGTCAGCGGGCGGAGCCGCGTGCCCAGCCCCGCCGCCAGCACCACCGCACGGATCCGCCTACCCTGCATCGCTCTTCGCGGAGATTCGGAGCCTAGCGGAACACCATCTCGGGAGGGGCGTCCGGATGCTGCTTGAGATAGTCCTCGTAGAGGCGCAGATAGGAGCGGCGCTCCGACTTCGCCGGATCGAAGCCGCAGCGCTTGGCCACGGTCTCGGCGCCGTCCCCCTCGAACTCGGCGAAGTCGCCGATGGGCGTGTGGTCGAGCGCGATGGTGACGCCGCCGAGCTGCCACTCCTCCCGCATCTTCTGGTAGCGGCGCACCACGGTGAAGCCGAGGTTCGCGAACAGGGCCATCGCCTCCTCGGCGCTCTGCACCTCGAGCTCGCGCTCCTCGCGCACCTTGACGTTCCCCTCGAGCCGCATCGGCCCCTTGAAGGTCAGCCGGGCCCGGCCGCCGTCGGTGCGCAGCCGCAGGATCCTGCCGGAGTCGATCAGCTCCCGCTGGCGGTCGAGGATCCAGTTGTCCTCGAAGGCCGAGGGACCGACCCGCTCGGCCTCGAGCTCGATCAGGCGCTCGCGCAGCTTGTCCAGCTCCACCCGCGGGAATTTGATCTCGCGCTCGAAATTGTCCCTGCTCCTCATAGGCTGCTCAGACGATCCAGCAACCGCGCGACGGAGCGGATGCCGTTGTAGAAGTGGCTGATGTTGAATTTCTCGTTCGGCGAATGCAGGCCGTCGTCGTTGAGGCCGAAGCCCAGCAACAGCACCGGGCACTGGAGGACCGCGGCGAACGTCGAGACGATGGGGATCGATCCCCCTTCGCGGATCCGCACCGGCCGCGCGCCCCAGATCTCCTCCATGGCGTCGAGAGCGGCGTCGACGATCGGGCCCTTCACCTCGACCACCACCGGATCGCCGCCGTGGAGGTTGGTCACCTCGACCGTCACCCCCTCCGGGGCGACCGAGTGAACATAGTCGGTGAACAGGTTGGCGATCTTCTTCGATTCCTGGTCTGGTACCAGGCGCATCGACACCTTGGCGCCGCCCCAGGAGGGGAGCACCGTCTTCGCCCCCTTGCCCATGTAGCCGCCGAAGATGCCGTTGACGTCGCACGTCGGCCGCGCCCAGGTGCGCTCGCGGGTGGTGTACCCCTCCTCGCCGAACAGCTCGGGGACGCCCAGCTCGGAGCGGTAGGCGGCCTCGTCCCACGGGAGCTTGGCGAACTCCTCGCGCTCCCAGGCCTCCAGCGGCCTCACGTCGTCATAGAAGCCGGGAATCAGGATCTTGCCCGTCTCGGCGTCGCGCAGGCGGTCGACGATGTGACAGAGGGCGTTGAGCGGGTTCCACACCGCGCCGCCGAAGGTGCCGGAATGCAGGTCCCGGCTGGGGCCGGTGACCTTGATCTCCATGTAGCACAGACCCTTGAGGCCATAGATCAGCGACGGCTGCCCGGGCGCGAAGAGCGACGAGTCGGAGATCACCACGCAGTCGGCCGCGAGGCGCCGGCCGCCGTCCTTGCGGACGTATTCGTCGATCGCCTGCCCCCCCGCCTCCTCCTCCCCCTCGACCAGGAACTTGACGTTGACCGGCAGGCTCCCCCGCTCGGCCAGCATCGC
>QHVW01000033.1 GCA_003223675.1 Acidobacteriota bacterium | reverse complement strand
CGGCGCCAGCCGCGGCTCCCCTTTCTCCACCAGCGAGCGCACCCGGCCGTCGCCGTCTTCCGTCATCTCCAGGAGGCGGTGGCCGGCTCTCTCGCACCAGACGGGCATGTCCTCGCGGATGCCAGGGTCGTCCCCCACGATCTCCAGGAGGTCCCCGGGATGCAGCTTCCGCATCTCCCGCGCGGAGAGGAGGATGGGCAGCGGACAGAGAGCTCCGGTGACGTCGAGGCGGCGGATGGGCTTGGACAAAGGGCGTTTCCCGTTAGAATGGCCCTCAAATGCGAATCAGAGCATACACCCGTCTCGCCGGGGGGTTGGCGGCGATGATCGCCGGGGTTTGCGTAGCCTCCCCGGCGGCCGCCTGGACCCCCGCCACCCAGGTCGTCATCGCCCGCGAGGCGGCCCGGCTCTCGCCCCCCGATCTCGCCCGCCAGATCGAGAGGCATCGGCACGCCTTCGAGGAGGGGGTCGCCGCTCCGTTCTCCGACACCGACTCCTCGCGCCACATGAAGAATCCCGACGGCTCGGGCCAACTGGATAAGGCCGCCGAGGATGCCATGCGCGCGGCCGTGGCGGCGATCCGCGATCACAAGCCGTTCGAGGAGGTCGTCCGCCGCCTGGGTGTGGTCTCCCACTACGTGGCGGACGCCAACAATCCGCTCGCCGCCTCGGGGGACGATCCGGAGGAGCGGCGCTATTTCGTCGACTATCTCCGCTATGCCGAGAGCGCCGAGCCCCGCTTCCCCCTGGTTTTCTACGGCATCCAGCCCGATCTGGACCGGGCCCGCGACCTCTCCCCCCTGCTCGACGCGGCGCTCAAGCGCGGGCGCGAGCTCTACCCGGCGGTCGGCGGCGAGTACCGCCGTATCGACTTCGGCTCGGGGACCGACCTCTTCGACGACCGCTCGACCGCCTTCGCCGTGGCCTCCGTCTCCTTCAGCCACGCGGTGACCGACGTCACCCTGGCGCTGCGATATATTTGGCTCGCGGCGGGCGGCATCGACGATCGCGCCAACCTGCCGGCCGGCGGCACGCGCCTGACGCTCCTGCCGCGGTCCGGCCACGCCCGCTGACGCTGACCCTCACTCCCCGAAGGTAAGGAGACGACGATGCTCCCCGCACGCCGCGCCCTGGTGTCCGTGTTCGACAAGACCGGCCTCGACGAGCTGGCCCGCGGCCTCACCCGCCTCGGCATCGAGATCGTGTCGACCGGCGGCACGCTCAAGGCCTTGCAGGAGAAGAAGATCCCGGTGGTGGCCGTGTCCGACGTCACCGGCTTTCCCGAGATCCTCGAAGGCCGGGTGAAGACCCTCCACCCGAAGATCCACGGCGGCATCCTGGCCAAGCGGTCGGAGCAGGAGCATCTGGATGCCCTCGCCCACCATGGGATCGACCGCATCGATCTCGTGGTGGTGAACCTCTACCCCTTCCGCGAGACGGTGGCCCGCGGCGCCTCGTTCGCGCAGACGATCGAGATGATCGACGTCGGCGGTCCCACCATGGTGCGGGCCGCGGCGAAGAATTTCGACGGGGTCGCGGTGGTGGTGGAGCCCGCGGACTACCCCCGGGTGATCGCCGCCCTGGAGCAGGGCCAGGGGGTGGTCCCCGAGCCGCTGCGCCGGGAGCTGGCCCTCAAGGCGTTTCGACACACGGCGGCCTACGACGCGGCGATTGCGGAGTGGCTGGGAGCGCAGACGGCGACGCCCGAGCCGGAGAGGGAAGAGAAGGACGGTCCGTTCCCGATGATGGAAGCCCTCGGTCTCCGCCGCGAGATGGTCCTCCGCTACGGCGAGAACCCCCATCAGGGCGGAGCGGTCTATTCGGTGACGGGCGGTCCGGGGGTGTTCGGCGGCTTCCAGGCCCTTCAGGGCAAGGAGCTGTCGTGGAACAACCTCCTGGACGCCGACGCCGCCCGCAAGATGGCCGGGCTGTTCA
>QHVW01000916.1 GCA_003223675.1 Acidobacteriota bacterium | reverse complement strand
GCTCCGCCGTCCTGGCGGGCGTCGTGGCGGTGGTCTCCACGGCGCTGGGGTGGGGGAGAGACCGGGATGACGAGCTCTATTCCGGCCTGCGGCTCCTCCTCCGCTGCGGGTTGGCTGTGGTGATGATCAGCTCCGGCATCGAGAGGCTGATTCCGGTCCAGATGCCCGCTCCGGGGCCGTTCGACCTGCTGCGGCGGCTCGGCGAGCTCAACGCCATGGGGCTGTTGTGGACCTTCCTCGGCGCGTCCCGGACGTTCCAGTCGTTCACCGGCGCCGCCGGGCTGGCCGGCGGCCTGCTGCTGCTCGCGCCCCGGACGACGCTGCTGGGCGCTCTGCTCTGCGGCGCGAACCTTCTCATGGCGGCCACCTTGAGCCTGTGCTACGACCTGCCGTTCAAGCTGTACCTTTTTCATCTATTGCTCATGTCCGTGCTGCTGATCGCTCCGGACCTGCGCCGGCTCGGCCGTCTGATCCTGCTCAATCGCACCGTGGAGCCGGCCGTGGAGCCGCCGCTT
>QHVW01000915.1 GCA_003223675.1 Acidobacteriota bacterium | reverse complement strand
GATCGGTTGGAGCGTGCAGGACGCCGTGCGGCGATACCGGAAGCTCAATCCGCCGCGGCCGCCGCTCTACGGAGTCTGGAGCGTGGAGAACGTCGCCGGCGCGAGCGCGGACGCCGGCGTGCGCCAATGGCGGTCGGTGGTCTTCGCGGACCCCCGCGCGCTCGACGCCGTCCTCAAGGTGGGGACGCGAGAACGGCACGCCCTCGCTCTGGACATGAAAAGCAAAACAATGATCTTGGATCACCGGGTGGCGCTCAACCTTGCCGAGCCCGAGGCGGACGTGCTCGTCCTGGACGGACTTTGGGATGGCCGTCCCACGCGGGCGAAGCTGCGCAGGATGCGCCTGACCACCCCCTGGTTCCACTGGATCCTGAGGCCCGAGCTCTATGGTGACTGAGCCCCGCGAAGAGGTCCGCTGGAGCCCGCCCACGCGCATCGCGTTCCGGTTCTTCTTCTCCTATTTCGTCCTCCTCTTCGTGAGCGAAGGCGCGTCCGGCCTCATTCCCGACTCCCTGGTGCAGAAATATTACGCGCTCTGGCTCCCTCTCCTGCAGTGGATCGCCGGCCACGTCCTCCATCTCGATGAGAAGCTCACCCTCGAAGAGGCCGGCATCAACAACATGGCTTTCGGTTGGGTCCTGTTCCTGTGCTACATGGTGCTGACCGTCGTGGCGACGGCCCTCTGGTCGGCGCTCGACAGGAAAAGGCAGAGCTACGAGCGGCTCTATTCCTGGCTCCGGCTCCTGCTGCGCCTCATGCTGGCGCCCATCCTGATCTTCTACGGCGCGATCAAAGTGATCCCCTCCCAGATGATCTCCCCGCTTCCCGTGGGGGTGCTGGGCATGCGGATCGGCGATCTCTTTCCGAATCACCTGCTCTGGTGGACGGTGGGCGCCTCCTCGCCTTTCGAAACCTTCATCGGCGCGGCCGAGCTGGTGGGCGGCGTGCTGCTGCTGATCCCCCGGACGGTGCTGCTGGGCGCTCTGTTGAGCGCCGGAAACATGGTGACGGTCTTCCTGTTGAACATGTGCTACGACGTGCCGGTGAAGCTCATCTCCCTGCATTTCGTGATCATGGCTCTGCTCCTGATCGCTCCGGACGCGCCCCGGCTGGCCGGCGTCTTCCTCTTCAATCGCAGGGTGGAGCCGGTCCGCATCAAGCCTCTCTTCGCGCGCCAGTGGCTCGATCGGGCCCCGCACGTGGCCCTGCTCCTCTTCGGCCTGTGGTCGATGCGTGGGAGCTTCCAGCACGCCGCCGATATGTATAAACAGTTTCATCCGCCCAGGCCGCCGCTGTACGGCTTCTGGTCGGTGGAGGAGCTCGACGTCGATGGCAGGGAGGTGCCGCTGCCCACCCCGGACCGCTGGCGGTGGGTGATGATCTTGAAGCCCGGCAGCCTCAGCGTCCAGCGCATGGACGGATCGTGGACAGGCTATAAGCTGGCCCTGGACCGGAAACTGAAGACTCTCAGGCTCTGGAAATCCAAGTTGAAGCCGGGAGACATCGTGCGGAACGTCCAGGGGAGGCCCGAGGCGGAGCTGGCTTTCCAGAGGCCGGGCCCGGACCTCCTGCTGCTGGAGGGGCAGCTCGACGGCCACCCCGCGCGGGCAAGGCTGCGGAAGGCGGCGCTCGCCGGCGGCGGGTTTCACTGGATCGCCGAGCCGGCCGGCGCTTCATCCATCTGGAAATGACGGGTGCTCTGTAGGGGCGGCCCTGTGTGGCCGCCCTGGGTGGGGGAAATCCCCGAGCAGCCCCCCACCCAGGGCGGCCACGCAGGGCCGCCCCTACAAGCCCCAGCCATGTCCCCCGCGGGCCCCCTTTTGCGCATCTCCCTATAACGGACCCCACGTGTCTCTCGCCCAAGAGGTATAATGGATAGAAGCATCGAAATGGAAACACGAGGACCGTCATAAAAGTCGTATGCGGACGCGATGAGCGCGCTCGTCTTTGCTCAAGAGGGAGAAAACATATGAATTTCCGTAAAGGCTTCTGCCTTCTCGTTCTGTTGGCCATGGTCGCGATTCAGCCCGCGCTGGCGGCGGGGTCCCACCCGGCGAAACCCGCCGAGACGGCCCAGCTCGTCGACGTTCCGATGAAGGGGCTCGCCGTCAACGGCGCGGCGGAGAAGACGCTCCAGACCACCCCTGGAGACGACGTAGGCTTCGACCTCAGCGAGCTCTTCTCGGCGAAAGCGTCGTGCCCCAGCGGCGGCAACGCGACCTTCACCTGGACGATCAAGGATAGCTGCGTCGACGGGTTGGGGATCTACATCCGGTTCTTCGATGAGACGAACGACATCGTCTTCCCGAACAGCTCGCAGCTCTACAGCATCGCCTCGGGGCGCACCGGCGTGGTCAAGCTCTCCGTGAAGCGGGGCGCCAAGATCTGCTACGGCGCCGAGCCCTCCGACCTCGACGGCAGCTACTGGGGCGTGGACGTCGACAACAACCAGAGCTGCGATAGCTGCTGCAACATCGTCCCTGCCACGGGGAATCTCTCCCGCTCCGTGAGCCTGATCTGCGACTGACGCCGCGTCCGCGGGCGGCGCCGTCCCACCTTGTCCCTCGCCGCGCACCCCTTTCTGTAGAGCTGACCTCGCGCCGGCCCCGGTGGGCCGGCTGAGCCTTTTTCTCGTGGAGGGCAAGACCTTGCGAAGGAAAATCGTGTCTGTGGCGTTGCTGTCCGTGAGCCTGTTGGCCTTCGCCGGAGCGGCGGGGGCCCAGTACCATGGGGGACCGGTGATCATCAGCGCGAAGGTGGTCAACATCTTCTGGGGGCCGACCTTCTCCAACCCGGCCTCCCCCGACTACACCTATGCGCAGTCGCTGGTCGCCTTCCGCAACCAGTTCGGCACCAGCCGCGAATACAACGTGATCACACAGTATTACCAGGTCGTGGGCGGCGTCCGGCAGTTCGTCCAGCTCTCCAACCTCAGCACGGGGACGGCCGATTGGTTCGACACGTCGACGCCGCCCACGAACGTCACCGACACCGCCGTCCGCTCCAAGATCCAGGCCTACCTGGCGACTCATCCTTTCAACAACAGCACGATCTACCAGGTCTTCCTGCCGTCCACGTCCTACTCTTCGAATGGCTCGAGCACGTCGTGCGGCGGCCCAGGCCTCGCCTACTGCGAGTATCGAGCTGTTTTCACCAGCGGTGCCTCGACGGTGAAATACACCGTGCAACCCTACGCGAGCTGCGGCGCCTGCCAGGTCTCGTCGAGCTGGACGCCGGCGCAGAACCAGGAGCACCTGGTCTCCCATTCGACCCGCGAGACCGTGGTCAATCCGCTCGGCAACGCCTGGTATGACTCCACCACCGGAATCGACTTCAGCGACAAGTGCGTCTGGTCGCCGGCGCCGTTCCTCGACGGCCTGTATGGGTATGCGTACGAGTGGTCGCTGGCGACCAGCTCGTGCGTCAAGTGGTGAAGAAGCCGTCGAGCCATCGAAACGGCGCGCTCGGTCCGGAGCGCGCCGTCAAGTTCCAAGGTCCGAAACATCGACAGGAAAAGCGAGCAACACGACGGTCTTACCAGACCTCACGCAAGGTCCGCAGGCTCTCCCTGTAATCCTCTACCCGGAGATCCGACGGAATGCCGTGTTGGGCGAGGAGGTCCATCATCTCGCTCACGGAGACTCCGGCCACCTCGGCGGCTTTGCTCAAGGAAGCCTTTCCTTCGCGGTATCGATCCAATGCCAAGAGCACGCGTCCGCGTGCGATGAGGTCCCGGACAGCCGTGGAAAAATCCTCTCTGCCGGCCTCCGCGAGGCTGCTGAGGAAGTTGTAGTCGTCGGCCTCCAAGCGGATGCTAACTGTCTTCTGAGCTTTCGCCATGAGAAATACCTCCAATCTGGCGCGAGATCTCCGCGATTACCTCGTTTCTGAAACGCCCGTAGAGACTGAGCCTTTCGAGGAACCGTGCTCCATCCGCGGGTGTCATCAAGCCCTTTTCCACGGCCCGGACCAGGATGCCCAGCGAGGTCACGAACCCGATTCGCAAAACCTTGCAGGCCCGCAGGCATTCCGGTCGTCGGTAGCGACGACCGCCGCGTCTCCAAGGTCCAGCGCGAGCACGATGGCTTCGGCCTCTCCGAGCCCCAGTCGGAAGTCCTGCACGAGACGCGAGAGAACCTTCGGCTGCTCGATGCCCTGAACGATGAGACGGCCTTCCAGGATCCTCTGCTGGATGAGCAGGCCATCGGGCCGGCTTGGCGTTCCTGTCGACTCCGCCTCCACGGCCTCAGGGAGGAGGGGCGTGCCCTCAAAGTCGTTCAGGAAGATGTCGAGCAACTCCGCCTTCGCCAAGAGGATCAGGGTGGAGGAGTCGAGATCAGCACGCAGTACAATGTATGACATCCGTAGGACAATGGGAAGAGGGGAAGCCGCACGCGGTCAGGAGCGGCTCCCGGAGCGTCGTGGCCTCGCCCGCCCGAGACTTCGATCCAGGGCGGGCGAGGACGCTAAAACCAGGTCACTGGGCTCGCCCGGTGGGGTCTCCCGCGGAGATGGCCAGCCGCATGAAGACCAGCCGGCCGGCGTTGGAGCGTTTGTTGGATCCTGCCAATCGATCCATGACGCTGTCCACCTTGGAACGTGCTGCGTCTGCGGTCGGCAAGAAGCTCAAGGTCGAGCTGGCGTAGAGGCCCACAGGGCCAGCACCGGCCGGAGCCTATAGCCATAGACGAGATCGCTGGGTCAGCTCGCTCGCAGAAGCGGCTCCGGCAGGGTTACCACCGCTCCGGTTGGTGAGAATCTCAAGATTTCCTGTAACGCCGAGCTTGCCCCATCGCCTACTGATTTGGGTGACACGTGTTTCCGGTCATCCCAACCAGGAGGTATCTATGGAATATACCCTTCGCTCGTCCTTGGACCTGAGTCAGGTCAAGGAGCTCAAGCGCGACGAGCCGCTCCGTGTCGCCGCTGTCCGTGACGGGCGTGTGCTGGGCTCGCGGCTGATCGATCTCGCCAAGGCCAAAGCCGTCGACAAGCTCGCCGTCCAGGTGCCGTTCGATCTGCCGCCGGGTGAGAGCCCCGCCGGCGTCGAGCTGCGCATCGGCCCCGACGCGCCGGAGGCGATCCTGCCGCATTACGACGCGCTCGCCGTCCGCCCGTCCCCGGATCAGCTCGCGAAAGCCAAGGCGGGCACCGTGATCGATCTCGGGGTCCAGAAGATCGCCGACGCGATCTATCTCGGCTGGTGGCAAAACTGCCACCGCTACACCTTCACCGGCCGGCTGGTCCGGCAGGTCGTGCGCGGCGGATCGGTGTGCAATCAGCCCGTCCCCGGCGCCGTCGTGGAGGCCTACGACGTCGACCGCTTCTTCTTCTGGCTGCGCAAGACGCTGATCACCACGACGACGACCGACGCCAACGGCTACTTCACGATGACGTTCCGCTGGTGCTGCTGGCGCTGGTGGTTCTATCCCTACCTCGGCTGGTATATCGATCAGCCGCAGTGGAACCAGCTCCGCGATCTGCTGTCGCGCTTCCGCCAACTGGTGCCCAAGGTGCCGATCCCCGTGGATCCCAATCCGCCGGATCCACAGGCGCTGCTGCGGCTGGCCCAGACCCTGGACCAGCTCGATCCCCAGGCGGGTGGCAAGCCGATCACCTCGATCATCGCTCCGGAGATCGGTCCGTCGCTGCGTCCGCAGGTGCACGCGATCCCCAAGCTGACGGCCGAGGCGGGCAAGGTGCTGGCCGATATCCGGGCCTTCTATCCCTGGTGGTGGTGGCAGGGCACCGACTGCTATCCCGACGTCCTCTTCCGCGCCACCCAGGCGGCCGCCGGCGGGGCGGTGATCTATGACGAGCCCTACTCGGCCACCCGCTGGAACGTCGTGCCGTCGGCGTCGCCGATCAACGTCGGCAACCTCAACGCGAACAAATCCGCCGTCGCCGTCGACAACTGCCCACAGGACGCCCCCGAGGGGGACTGCTTCAAGTTCACCGACGTCGGCCTGGTGCAGGTGCCCCATATCGGCCCGGTGACCACCGGCGGCCCGCTGGCCGGCTACGCCTATCCCGGCGGCGCCGACGAGCCGTTTGGCGGCACGCTCAACATCTACGGCGGCTTCGGCCGTGAAACGATCACCAATCCCGCCCGCTTCGTCGACTATTACAAGCCGCAAGTGGCGCCGTGGGGAGGGAATCCGGCGAGCCTGCCCCCCGACGGAGCGTTCAACGACATTCCCTACGCGCGGCTCGGCCATCTCGCTCGCTATTACTGGGGCGTGGTC
>QHVW01000032.1 GCA_003223675.1 Acidobacteriota bacterium | reverse complement strand
GCACCAGGTTGCCACCCAGTATCCCACCCACGATCGAGCCGATGGCGACGGGCAGGAAGGCGAAGCCCATGAAGGTACCCACCTGCTCGCGCGGCGCCAGGTCGGCCACGTACTCATAGAAACGCGGCGCCTGCATCCCCTCGCCGACCGCGAACACGAACATGGCCACCACCACCGTCTCCCACCTGGGTATCAAGGCGATCAGCAGCCAGGAGCAGGAGGCCACGGCGAACCCGGCCGACATCGCGCGGATCGGCCGCCAGCGCCGCACCAGCGCGCTGATCGCAACGGTGAGAAGGATGAGCGTCCAGGCGTCGACCGTCTCGATCAGCTCGAAATTCTCGAATTTCAGGGACTCCGTGAGATAGAACGGCAGCGAGTAGAAGATCTGCCAGAACATGATCCAGAAGCCCGAGAAGACGGCGAGGAACAAGATGAAACGCAGGTTTCCGAACACCATCACCATGTCGCGCAGCACCTTGGCGAACGAGCCGGGGGGCGTCTCGTCCGGAGCGCGCTCGGGCTCGCGGAAGAACAGCAACGTCCCCAACAGGAGGAAGAACGAGGTTATGGAGGACATCACCAGGACGTACTCGATGCCCAGATTCTTCCGCACCCCGAGTGCCAGGATCGGCCCCAGCGCGCCGCCGATGTTGACCAGGGTGTAATAGATCGAATATCCCATCGATTTGAGGTCCGGCGGCGAGGTGCGCGCCACCGTGCCCACGATGCTCGGCTTGATCAGCGAGCCCCCCACGGCGGTCAGCATCAGCACGGCGAAGACGTAGGGCCCCTTGCCGACCGCGGCGACGATGGATTGCCCGAAATTCAATCCCGCGAGGCCGATCAGAAAATAGCCCACGCAGAAGATCGAGAAGCAGGCCGCCAGGCTGCGCTTGAAGCCGTAGCGGTCCACCACCGTGCCGGCGAGCACCGGCAGGAAGTAGAGGACGCCCGAGAAGAGGCCCGCCAGCGAGCCGGCGGCCTGGGCGCCGAGCCCCACGCGCTCGGCGAGATAGATGGTGAGCACCGCCTTCGAGCCGTAGAAGGCGAAGCGCTCGAACAGCTCCAGCGTGTTCGCTACCCAGAAGTTGCGCGAAAAGCCGCGGAATGAGATCATGCCGTCCTCGTTTTCACCTCACGAAGGTTATCGTCCCCGGCCGGCCGGGCCGCTCCCAGCCGGCTGTGCCTGCGTCCGTAGGTGAAGTAGATCACAAGACCGATTCCCAGCCACACAAAGAGGCGCAGCCAGTTCTCGGAGGGGAGCGAGAACATGAGCACCAGGCAGCTCAGGATGCCCAGCACCGGCGCCAGCGGCACGAACGGCACGCGGAACGGCCGCTCGGCGTCCGGATGGCTGCGCCGCAGGATCAGCACGGCCCCGCAGACGATCACGAAGGCGAACAGCGTTCCCATGTTCACCAGCATCAGGAGCACGCTGATGGGCAGGAACGCGGCGAGAGAGGCGACGAACAGGCCGGTCACG
>QHVW01000031.1 GCA_003223675.1 Acidobacteriota bacterium | reverse complement strand
CCGATGTAGGAAAAGAAGGCCAGAGCGGCGCCGGCGAGCACCCCGAGCGGCTTGCCGCCGGCGTCGCTCTGGCCGAGGAGAGTGTGGCCGAAGGCCTGCAGGCCCGTCAGGCCGTAGGGCGCGAAGGGGTGCCAGTGGGCGGGGTTGACGTAGAAGGCTCCCACCACGATCACGAAGATCACCGCGCTCACCTTGATGGCCACCAGGCCCGTATTGACGTTGGCGCTCTCGCGGATCCCCACCACCAGCACGACCGTGACCAGGACGGTGATCAGGACCGCCGGCAGATTGATCAACGATCCGGTGACGAGGATCT
>QHVW01000030.1 GCA_003223675.1 Acidobacteriota bacterium | reverse complement strand
TTCTGGACCGATCAGTTCAACAACCCGGACAACCGGGCGGGCTACGCGCCCATGGCCCGCGAGGTCCTCGAGGAGCTCGACGGCAAGCTCGACGAGTTCGTGATGGGGGTGGGCACGGGCGGCTGCTTCTCCGGCAACGCCGAGGTCTACAAGCGGGAGGTCCCCGGGGTGCGCTGCGTCGCCATCGAGCCGGCGAATTCCCGCGCCCTCTCCGGCCAGGGACCCTACGGAGGCCACCGGCTGGAAGGCATGGGCGCCGGCTTCGTGCCCGAGGAGGGGGTCTTCGGCGGCATCACCTCCGGGGCGAACGTCTGGGTGGCCCTGCAGCGGGCGAAGCAACTGGGCCCCGGCCATCGCGTGGTCACCGTCATCTGCGACAGCGGGCTGAAGTACCTGCAAGGCGAGTTGTACCGCCAGGCGTGAGGGGGATCGCGGAATGGGCAAGGGGCGTCTCGAAGCGTTCAGCGACGTCGTGATCGCCATCATCATCACCATCATGGTGCTGGAGCTCAAGGTGCCGCACGGAGCGGACCTGGCCGCGCTCAGGCCCATGATCCCCGTGTTCCTGGGCTACCTGCTCAGCTTCGCCTTCATCGGCATCTACTGGAACAACCACCACCACATGCTGCACGCCGTCCAGAAAGTCAACGGCAATGTCCTGTGGGCCAATCTGTTCCTGCTCTTCTGCCTGTCCCTGGTCCCGTTCGCCACCGCGTGGATGGACGAGAACCATTTCGCCACGATCCCCGTGGCCCTCTATGGCGTGGTCATGCTGCTGTGCGCCATCGCCTATACCATCCTGGCCTACGTCCTGATCGCGCACCATGGCAAGGATTCGACGCTGGCGATCGCCATCGGGAGCGATCAGAAAGGCAAGGTCTCCCTCCTCCTCTATGCCGCGGCGATCCCGCTGGCGTTTGTCGATCCGCGGATCTCCCTCGCGCTCTACGTGACCGTGGCTGTGATCTGGTTCCTGCCCGACCGGCGGATCGAAAAACTGATCAAAGAGTGAAGCCGCCTCACTGCTCCGGCCGCGCCATCCGTGTGGCGCTGCGGATGCCCTCCGCGATCTCGGGAAGGATTCCCTTTTCCACATAGATCGGCCGCACCCGCTCGCGCAGCCTGGGGAGCAGGCTGGCGAACCAGAGAGCGGCGAGGATGCAGCCGATGCCGCCGAAGAGGAGCGTATCAGGCGCGCCGATGCGGTGGGCCAGGCCGCCGGCCAGCAGGCTGCCGAACGGCGTGACGCCCATGATCGCCATGGTGTAGAAGCTCATCACGCGGCCGCGCTTGTCGTCCTCCACCAGGGTCTGGAGGAGGGTGTTGCTGGCCGCCATCTGCACCATGAAGCCGATGCCGGTGAACAGCAGGAGGACGAGCGAGAGCCACAGGATTCGCGAGAGCGAGAAGCCGATCAGGCCGGCGCCGAAGAGGGCGGACATCATGGGAATGATTTTTCCCAGACCGATCACCGTGCGGCGGTTGGCGAGGAACACCGCCCCGGAGAGCGCGCCGACGCCCACCGCCGCCATCATGAACCCAAGAGTGTGCGGGCCGCCGTGCAGGACGGTGGAGGCGAAGACCGGCATCAGCACCGTGTAGGGCATGCCGACCAGGCTCACCAGGGCGAGGAGCAGCAGGATGCTGCGGATGGGGGCCGAGCCGGCCACGTAGCGCCACCCCTCGCGGAGCTCGTGCAGCACCTTGCTCTCTTTCCGGGTTCGGTACGACTCGGGGCCCAAACGCATCAGCAGGAGCGAGCCGATCACCGCCAGATAGCTCACGGCGTCCAGGGCGAAGCACCAGCCCTCGCCCACGGCCGCGATGATGATGCCGCCGATCGACGGTCCCACCAGGCGGGCGGCGTTGACCATCGAGGAGTTGAGGGCGATGGCGTTCGGCAGGTCCTCCCGCCGCTCGACCATCTCGATCACGAAGGCCTGCCGCCCCGGCATGTCGAACGCGTTGATCACCCCCTGGAAGAGGCTCAGGGCCAGGACGTGCCAGATGTTGATGATCCCGGCGAGGGTGAGGACGGCCAG
>QHVW01000029.1 GCA_003223675.1 Acidobacteriota bacterium | reverse complement strand
GAGGATAGCCGGAAGGGGGTGCGGGTGGCAAGCGGGGCCCGCTATGCTATCCCCCATGATCCCCGACTGGATCGACCTCCCCGGGGGCCGCTTCTGGATGGGCGGCGGGCCCCGGGACAACGAGAACCCGCGCCATGAGGTGCGGGTCTCCCCGTTCCGGCTGGCCCGGACCCAGGTGACCCGCGAGGAGTACCAGGCCTTCCTCGATGCGACCGGCCGTCCAGCGCCGCCGTTCTGGGGGGAGCCGGCCTTCTCCCATCCGCGCATGCCGGCGGTCGGCCCCTCGTGGGAGGACGCCATGGCCTTCTGCGCCTGGACGGGCGAGCGGTCAGGGATCGCGATCCGCCTCCCCACCGAAGCCGAGTGGGAGCACGCGGCGCGGGCCGGACGCGACGTCCTCTACCCCTGGGGAGACGATCCGCCCGAGTCGCTCCCGGACTACGAGCGCCGCTGGCTGGGGGGACCGGAGCCCGTGGACGCCTACCCTTCGCTCCATCCGCTCGGCTTCCTGGGGATCGGGGAGAACGTCCACGAATGGTGCTCTGACTGGTACGACCCCCGCTACTACGAGGTCTCGCCCGTGGACGACCCCCGCGGGCCGGGCTCCGGCGTCCGGCGCGCCTCCCGGGGCGGCTCCTGGCGCCATCAGATCAAGGTCAGCCGGTGCGCGGCGCGCTCCGCGATCCCCCCTGGCATGCGCTACAGCGACTATGGATTCCGCCTCGCCGCGGACGGAGCCCGCCCATGATCCGCCGCCATCCAGGCCGCGCCGCCCTGCTCGCCGGCTTCCTGCTCCACACCGCCACCGCTCTCGGAGTCTGGAAGACCTGGGGGGAATTCGGCCGCGGCAACGTCCTCGCCTGGATCGACTTCCCCGTCTCGCTCGCCTTCATGCACCTGGACGGCCCGCCCCTGCTCCTCTGGAGCCTCGCCGCCGGAGGAACGCAGTGGGCCGTGATCGCCTGGCTGCTGACCCTCTCGCTCGGGTGGGCGGCGAGGGCGCGGCAGCGGTGAGCCAGAGCTGGATCTCCGATACCATCCCTTCGGACAGGCTGGGAGGGAGGTAAACCACCATGCGCAAAGCCGTTTCCGCTCTCGTCCTTCTCGGGCTCTTCCTGGCGGCCCGGGGCTGGAGCCTGCCGTCCGAGACCGCCGACGGCGCGGGCCATGGGGGACCGGTGGTGCCGGTGCTGCTCGGGCTCGTCGTCATCCTCGTGGCGGCCAAGGTGGGAGGCGAGATCTTCGAGCGGATGGGCCAGCCGGCCGTGCTGGGAGAGCTCCTCTTCGGCATGGTCCTCGGCAATCTGGCCCTGTTGGGATTCGGCCGCCTGGAATTCCTCCAGACCTCGGTGGGGGTCGAGATCCTCGCGCAGCTCGGCGTCATCCTCCTGCTGTTCCAGGTGGGGCTGGAGTCGAACGTCCACGAGATGCTCTCCGTGGGGTGGTCGAGCCTGCTGGTGGCCGTGCTGGGGGTGATCGCGCCGTTCTTCCTCGGCTGGGGGGTCTCGGCCTGGCTGCTCCCGGGGGAGGAGACGCTGGCCCACGTCTTCATCGGCGCCACCCTGGCCGCCACCAGCGTCGGCATCACGGCGCGCGTGCTGGCCGACCTCGGCAAGCTCTCGGCCCGCGAGGCCAAGATCATCCTCGGCGCCGCGGTGATCGACGACGTCCGCAGCCTGGTGATCCCCTCGGTCGTCTCGGGGGTGATCAGCGCCGCCAACACCGGGGGAAGGCTGCGCGCGGCGGACGCCCTGATTATCATCGTCAAGGCGATCGTCTTCCTGGACGGCGCGATCCTGATCGGCGGCTGGCTCTCCCGCCGGTTCATCCGGCTGGCGGGCTTCCTGCGGGTGCAGGGAATGCTGCTCGCCCTCTCCCTCGCCGTCTGCTTCCTGCTCGCCTACCTGGCCGACCTGATCGGCCTCGCCACCATCGTGGGCGCCTTGGCGGCCGGGCTGATCCTCGACGGGGTCCAGTACCAGGACCTCGGCGAGCGCACCAAGCACACGATCGAGGAGCTGATCCATCCCATCGCGGGCTTCCTGGTGCCGGTCTTCTTCGTGCTGATGGGGGTGCGAGTCGACCTCTCGACCTTCGGCCGGCCGGGGATGCTGGGGTTCGCGGCCCTGCTCTCGCTGGCCGCCATCCTGGGCAAGATGATCTGCGCCAGCGGGGTGCTGGAGCGGGGGCTCGACCGCGTCTCGGTGGCGGTGGGCATGGTGCCGCGGGGAGAGGTGGGCCTGATCTTCGCCGGCATCGGCGCCCAGCTCGAGCTGCACGGCCGGCGGGTGATCACGCCACCGGTCTTCGCGGCCGTGGTGGTGATGCGGGCGGCCCGGAAGCGGGGACGGGGACGGGAACGGCCGGCGGAGGAGCCGGTGGACCGGCCAAACCCGCCGCTGGGGTAGGGCTTCTCCCGCTACCATCTAGGAAGAGCTACGGGAGGCGCCTTTTTTCGCCTGCCGCTCGATCACGTCCTGGATGGCCCTGAGGACTACATGCCCGAGCTCCCGTTCCAAATCCCTATCGTCCGGCGTTCGCTTCGGGGACACTTTTCGCACCATGTCAAGCACTTCCTGAAAGTCGGAGAGGTCTTTGCCAATCGCGACCAGGAAAGCGGTCAGGCTCACCAGGGTCGGCAGCGTCTTTCCCGTTTCGTAGGACGAGAGCATCGCCTTGGTCAAGCCGCTTCGCTCGGAAACGTCGGTTTGCCGGAGTCCCGTGCTCTGGCGGATCAGCTTCAGTGCCTCGGGCACGAATTGGAGTAGCTCGTCAGGGCGAGGCTTCTGGCGAGGCTTCTGTTGATCGCGGGCCATGCATCCTCCTATGAGATTCGGGCCGAGCTGTCCCAGAGCAGTCTCGAGCGCGAGAGTCGCATCTTCTGCTGCCAGATCGAGGCGGCCTTCCCCCTCTTCGATTGTCGCTTCGCCGATAGCCGCGCACGAGAGGATATCTCAAATACGTGCTCGAAAACCACTTCGCCGAGTTTTCAGACCTCCTATCGGTTACACGCCATCATTTCAAGAAGGAAGATTTCCCGAAAGGCATTCCAGCGAGCGCTCATTATGAGCGCCGTTTTCGTTTCTCTTTGACGATCTTCAGATGCCGGATGGAGCGACCGGAAGGAGGGCTCCGGGCGGGGAGGAAGGTTCCGGAGCTGGCGATGGAGGCCGAGCGGGCGCGCTGCCGCCGCTGGGATGGGCAGGTGGCCTAGCAGCCTGCGACGGGCGGGGCGTCGCTACAGGCGAAGACCCCGGAGGCACGGCAACCGGACGCATCGGAGTAGGAGTAACACGCGAACGTATTGGTGAAGTACAGGGTTTGGGCCAGCCCGTTGCCACAGGTGATCCAGCACTTGATGAAGGGGCAGCTACCCTGGGATTGTGGGCTCGATAGCGCGGCCATGTCGAGGTTGGCTTCAAGCCCGGTGGCCGCCGTGGCCGTCGTGGCGACGGTAGTGATACTGGGCTGCTCGGCGGTCTTGCCGTCCGGGAGATCTTGGGCGAGACCCGGTCGGGCGAACGCCAGCACTACCAGCGCGACCGCGCAGGACAGGAGAAGCCGGCGGGAGTTGAGCTGGACCACGAACCCTGAGGTGCTCTGACGCTTCATCGATATTTCCTCCCCGTAACGCTTGAACCATAGCATGGCGCCCGCGGCAGGACGGAGGTGCTCGTCCTGGCGACCAGCTTCCGGAGCTGGCGGGGCCGACCGGCGCCTGCAACCCTCCGGTCGCGCAGACGTACACGGTCCTGGAGCCGCCGCCATCCCGAGGAGGCACGCTCCTTCAAGGAGACCGTGGACATGACGCGAAAAGACCTGCTCGACCTGGGTCCCAGTCTGATGGTCGCGGCTGGGATCATAGGATCAACATTCATCGCGGTGCGGGCCGCCGGAGCTGGAGGATGGGTCCTGGCTGGGCCTCTGCT
>QHVW01000914.1 GCA_003223675.1 Acidobacteriota bacterium | reverse complement strand
GCGGCCTTGCCAGGCATGACGGCCTCCTTTCGAAGACGCTCGGCGCCAGCCCTGCCGCCGCCTTCGCTCGCCCCCGTCGCAGCCCTCGATCGGGGGTCCCCCGACGGCTGGCTGGTGCGCCAGAATCGCGATCTCATTGTACTCCCGAAGAGATTGAAGTCCAACGCGGGAGACCTGTCGTATCCTGTGCTCCATGAGCACCTTGCAACCGGTCAGCATCGCCTCCGCCGAGCATTACACCTGGGGCGAGGTCTGTGACGGCTGGCGCCTGCTGAAGGAGGAGCAGCTCAGCGTGATCCAGGAGCGGGTGCCCCCCGGCGGCGCCGAGGTGATGCACTTCCACTCGCGGGCGCGCCAGCTCTTCTACGTGCTCTCAGGGATTGCGACGCTCGAGCTCGCGGACGGCGCGGTGACGTTCGGCGCCGGCGAAGGGGTCCACGTCCCGCCGGGCGTTCCCCATCGCTTCCGTAACGCCACCGACGAGGACGTCGTCTTCCTGGTGATCTCCGCGCCCTCGACGGAAGGGGACCGCACGCTGGGCTGAGCCTTGCAAAGTACGCCAAGCGCAGTAGCCGTAGCAGCCTGACCCAGGCGTGCAACCGCGCCTACCGCAAGGAGACCGCCATGCTCTTGACCATTGCAATCATTCTGTTCATCCTCTGGGCTCTCGGGTTCTTCGCCTTCCACGTCGCCGGCGGGCTGATCCACCTGCTGCTGGTGATCGCTGTCATCGTGATCATCGTCCACCTGATCCAGGGGCGACGACCGCTCTGAGGCTGCCTCTCGGAGCTTCCTCGAAGATCCAGGGCCGCTCGTCCGAGCAGGCCCTGGACCGAAGGCCGCGCCTTTCTTCTAAGGACACAGGTTGGGATAGCAGACGGTGAGCCCGCCCGTGCAGTGCTGCTCTCCGTCGTCGGAAACGACGTGGCAGACCGGAGGCTCGCACTCTTCGCAACCCCCCGCCTTTGCCACCCGGGCGCCCGGCTTCCAGCCCGGCCAGAAATTCGCGCTGCCGAACATGAGGGTGTCAGGGATCAGGTCGCCGTTGGTGTCCACGAGGACGGTGCCGACCCGCTTGGTCGCCGCGCCGCCCGTCGTGCTCCACGGAATGGGGTTGGCCGGGAAGGTGAAGCTGCCGGTGAGATCCAGCTTGCGCGCGGCCTTGTCCCGCGCGGGCTTCACCGGAATGAAGGACAGGCGGACGTCGACCGCGAGCGGCGCCAGGAAGTGCCCGCCGCCATCCGAGGTGCGGATGATGCGCATCGTGGTCTCCCGCTGCTTGCCCGCGAGCGTGACGTAGAGGTGGAAAGAGCCGCAAGCCGTCTTGACGGGAGAGATGCTTACCAGCGAGAGGGCCCGGAATTGAATGCGCGTCAAAGCGGTGCCGGTGGAGTCGAAAACGGCGTCGTCGAGCCGCTCGATGACCGTATCGGCTCCGTGAAGCTGGCCGGGGGCTCCGGTCTCCAGCGGCAGACCCTTGAAGGCTACGCGGCCGGTGAAGACCGCGGAGCTCTTGCAGAAGAAGCCGGCGGGGATGGGGTTCTGGGCGAAGTCGTAGAACGTCGTGCCGTTGGCCGTGGTGGTGAAGGAGTCGATGCCGCGGTGGATCACGGTATCGGCGGCCAGGGGGGAAACGACGGCCAGGAATGCAACCGCAAGCACGGACAACAGGATTGCTCTGCTTCTCACGGACACCTCCTTGCCAGGATGACGGTTTAGCACCGGGCGCGGCCTACACCATTTCATGGTGCCCGGCAGTTGATGAAACGAGCAGTTCTGGGCCGTCGGGTAGGAGGACGGAGCGGAGGCGGAAGCCAAGGCGGAGGGGATCTTCGTCCGCGATCATGGAGCAAATTTACGGTTTACGTGCCGTGGCGCAAGAGGCCTCTTCTTGAAGATTTTGCCAGGAATTCCCCCCGCTCACACCGCGTTTTCCCTCCGGGACCACCCCTGGTCCCTTCCCCTCTGCTAGGATGGCCGGTCCCTATGGATAGCATCTCCGTCCGCGGTGCGCGCGAGCACAACCTGAAGAACATCAACCTGGACATCCCCCGCAACAAGCTGGTGGTCATCACCGGTGTGTCGGGGTCCGGCAAGTCGTCGCTGGCTTTCGATACCCTGTTCGCCGAGGGGCAGCGGCGTTACGTCGAATCGCTCTCCTCCTACGCCCGGCAGTTCCTCCAGCAGATGGAGAAGCCGGACGTCGACGCCATCGAGGGGCTCTCCCCGGCCATCTCCATCGAGCAGAAGTCGGTCTCCAAGAACCCCCGCTCCACCGTGGGCACGGTGACCGAGATCCACGATTACATGCGGCTCCTCTATGCCTCGGTCGGCATCCCCCACTGCCCCAACTGCGGCGCCACCATCCGCCCGCAGACCGTGCAGCAGATGGTGGACCGCGTCCTCGAGCTGCCCGAGGGGACCCGCATGGTCCTCTACGCCCCCTACGTGCGGGGCAAGAAGGGCGAATACAAGAAGCAGCTCCAGCAGATGGCCCGCGAGGGGTTCCTGCGCGCCCGCATCGACGGCCAGATGCTCGAGCTCACCGGCGAGCCCCCCAACCTCGACAAGCAGAAGAAGCACTCGATCGACATCGTGATCGACCGCATCGTGGTCAAGCCGGGGATCGAGAAGCGCCTCGCCGACTCGATCGAGACCGCCCTCAAGGTGGCCGGCGGCCTGGTGGTCTTCGCCCCGGAGGGCGCCGCTGAGGAGACGCTCTCCCAGAACTACTCCTGCTCCGAGTGCGGCACCAGCTTGACCGAGATCACCCCGCGCCTCTTCTCGTTCAACAGCCCCTACGGCGCCTGCCCGACCTGCTCCGGCCTCGGCACGCTGATGGGCGTCGATCCCGAGAAGATCGTGCCGGACCCCGAGCGCTCCATCCTCGCCGGCGCCGTCGCCCCCTGGCCCGAGGGGTCGAAGTCGTGGCGCCTGAAGATGGTCGACACGCTCTCCAAGGCGATGGGGTTCTCGCTCTCCACGCCGTGGAAGAAGCTGCCGGCCGAGGCGCGGCGGGTGATCCTCCACGGCAGCGGCGACCAGGAGATCTCCTTCAGCCTCACCGGCAAGAAGTCGAGCTACTCCTGGACCGGCAAGTTCGAGGGGGTCATCCCCATGCTCGCACGGCGCTACAAGGAGACCGACTCGGCCACCATCCGCGCCGAGATCGAGAAGTACATGTCGGTCCACCCCTGCCCGACCTGCGAGGGGCGGCGGCTGCGGCCGGAGGCGCTGTCGGTGAAGATCCACGGCCGGGCGATCGACGAGCTGTCGCGCCAGTCCGTCTCCGACCTCCGCGCCTGGATGGGCATCCTGCCGCTCGACAAGCGCGAGCGCGCCATCGCCGAGAAGGTGGTGACCGAGATCCAGGACCGCCTCTCCTTCCTCGACGACGTCGGCGTGGGCTACCTGACGCTCGACCGCTCCTCGGCCACCCTCTCCGGCGGCGAGAGCCAGCGCATCCGGCTCGCCACTCAGATCGGCAGCAAGCTGATGGGCGTGCTCTACGTGCTCGACGAGCCCTCGATCGGCCTCCACCAGCGGGACAACGCCCGCCTGCTCGCCACCCTGCAGGGCATGCGCGACCTGGGCAACTCGGTGCTGGTGGTGGAGCACGACGAGGAGACGATCCGCGCCGCGGACTGGGTGATCGACCTGGGGCCCGGCGCCGGCGTGCACGGCGGCGAGGTGGTGGCCGAGGGGACCCCCGAGCAGATCGCCAGGGCGCCGCAATCGCTCACCGGCAGGTACCTCACCGGCGCGCTCGAGGTGCCGGTGCCCGCCGAGCGCCGCGAAGGGCGCGGCGAGCTCGTCATCGAGGGGGCGCGGCAGAACAACCTCAAGGGTCTGGACATCGAGTTTCCCGTCGGCGTGCTCACCGTGGTCACCGGCGTCTCGGGGTCCGGCAAGAGCACGCTGGTGAACGACATCCTGCACAAGGCCCTGGCGCGCCACTTCTACCGGGCGACCGACCGCCCCGGGGACCACGAGCGCATCCTGGGCCTGGAGCAGCTCGACAAGGTGATCGCCATCGATCAGAGCCCCATCGGCCGCACGCCGCGCTCGAACCCGGCGACCTACACCAACGTCTTCAATCCCATCCGGAATCTGATGGCGATGACCCCCGAGGCGCGCATGCGCGGCTACGGGCCGGGGCGGTTCAGCTTCAACGTGCCCGGCGGGCGCTGCGAGGCGTGCAAGGGGGACGGGCAGATCAAGATCGAGATGCACTTCCTGCCCGACATCTACGTCACCTGCGAGGTCTGCGGCGGCAAGCGCTACGACCGCGAGACGCTCGCCGTGCGCTACAAGGGGCTGAACATCGCCGAGATCCTCGACCTGCCGGTGGAGCAGGCCTACGAATTCTTCCGCAACATCCCGTCGGTCGAGCGCATCCTGGAGACGCTGACCGAGGTGGGGCTCGGCTACATCCGCCTGGGCCAGCCGGCGACCACCCTCTCGGGCGGCGAGGCGCAGCGGGTGAAGCTCTCCCGCGAGCTCTGCAAGCGCTCGACCGGACGCACCCTCTACCTGCTCGACGAGCCCACGACCGGCCTCCACTTCGACGACGTGGGCAAGCTCCTCAAGCTCCTGCACCGGCTGGTCGACCTGGGGAACACGGTGGTGGTGATCGAGCACAACCTGGACGTCATCAAGACGGCCGACTGGGTGATCGACCTCGGTCCCGAGGGCGGGGCCGGCGGCGGCCAGCTCCTCGCGGTGGGGACGCCGGAGGAGGTGGCGGCGATCCAGGACAGCTATACCGGCCGCTACTTACGGCAGGTGCTGCCGGCGCCGAAGGTGAAGCGGCGGGTGGGGGGACGGCGGTAGGCCCGGGCCGCCCGGGGATCGATATTGGATCAATACTCGGGCGGACCGGTCAGTTTTTTTATTGCGGCTCGTTCTCGAAGAACCACTGCTGGTTGGTCCCGGAGCCGCAGTCCCAGACCTGCACCTTGGTCCCATTCTGATTGATCGTTCCGAGATCGGCGTCGAGGCACCGGCCGCTCGCCTGGTTCACCATCCGGTAATTGCCGTCGTAGAACCATTTCTGACTGGACGCGCCCGTGCAGGTGACCAGCGGCACGCCGGTGCCGTTGGTGCCGGCGCCGTCGTCGAGGCAGCCAGTCGGAGAGTTGCCGACGATCTGGCCGACATTGGGATTGTAGTGCCACTGCTGATAGATCGACGTGGAGCAGGGCCAGAGCTGCGCGTTCGCAACGGTCCCGGAATCCAGACAACGCGTGCTGGCGCCGTTGTAGACGTGGCCGGAATAGAACGTGGGAAGGGCCTGCAGGCGGCGGGCGGCCACCGCGCTCAGCGCGCCGATCGCAAGGACCAGCGTGAGGATGAAAAGGGCCTGGCGCTTGTAACGATTGATCATGACGTTTGCTCCTTTCAACGTTGCCTCCTGTTTAGATCATCAGGATCTCCCTCAAACAGAAAACACGTTACTCCCGCCCGTTTTCTCGGGTCAATCGTTTGGATGCATGAGAGCAATAAATTGATAGATTGGGAGCAATATTCTGACAGTCGCGGGGAAAAACCGATCAATCAGGGTGGGATGGAAAGGGCGGGCCGGGCGGCCCGCCTTTCTCATTCGCCGGGAGACGACGCGCTGACCGCCGCCGGCGGCGGCACGGGGAGACGCAGGGCGGGGTCTCCCAGCAGGACGTAGAGGCGCGGCAGGTCCGGATTGCCGCCGAGGGTGCGGAAATCGGCGATGGCGCGCAGCAGGCGATCGCCGAGCCGCGCGTCGGCCGCGTTGTAGAAGCGCTCGGCCAGCAGCTTCGCCTCACCGTTGGCGGAGAGCCCCGTGGGTCCCCACACCGCCGCGGCGCCGCCCTGATCGTCCTTCACCAGCACCTCTCCCAGGGACGGGATGCCCGGCACCTCGAAGCGGTTGATGGTGCAGGTCATGGCCGTCAGCACCGGCAGGCGCCCGTTGTTCCCCAGCCCCGGCACGTCGGCGTTGGTGAGCAGGCCTCCGGCCGACATCCGGTCGAGAGCGCCGTGCCCCATGTAGTTGAGGAAGGCCGTGCCGCCGCCGATCGCGGCCATGAGCTGCCCGCGGGCCGCGGCGAGCGGCAGGTCGTCGAGATACACGCGGTCCACCTG
>QHVW01000913.1 GCA_003223675.1 Acidobacteriota bacterium | reverse complement strand
CTGGGGCGTCCTACCCTTCGAGGCCTCACCCCCGGCCCCTCTCCACTTCGTGGAGAGGGGGGGCGCGCGACCGTAGTCTGAGGAATTCGGAACGCGGCATTTTCCCCCTCTCCACGAAGTGGAGAGGGGGCCAGGGGGTGAGGCTTCGGAGCGCAGGACGCCGAAAGAGCACCGGCGCCCTGCAGACCCTGCCCCTCACCATTCTCCTGCTTTCCGGCTGCGCTTCTCATCCCACCCTCATCGAGCGCCGGGTGATGCTGATGGGCACCGCGCTCGACATCGAGGTTGAGGCCGCAAACCGGCCGGCCGCGCTGGCGGCGAGCGAGCGGGCCGTCGAGGCTCTGGAGGCGGCCGAGGCGCGGCTCTCCACCTGGCGGGACGACACCGAGTTGGCCCGCCTGAATCGGACGCCGGTGGGCGAGCCCATGCCTCTCTCCCCCGCTCTATCCCGCGATCTCCAGGCAGCGCGGCACTGCTGGGAGGAGACCGGTGGCGCCTTCGATCCCGGCGTCGGCGCCCTGGTGCGCGCCTGGGGGCTGCGGACCGGTGGACGGATTCCTGATGAATCGGAGCTGCGGACCGCGCAGGGGGTCTCCGCTCTGCGTGCCCTGAAGAAAAACGGCGTGGCGCGGGCCTCGCTCGATCTCGGCGGGCAGGTGGCGGTGCTCGGCGGCGGCTGGGAGATCCCCGTGGCTGATCCGCGCCGGCGCGACCGCTCCGTGGTGGCCCTGACGATCGACGGCGGATCGGTCTCGACGTCGGGGAACAGCGAGCATGGATTCGAGATCGCCGGGAAGCGCTACGGCCACATCCTCGATCCGCGGACGGGGCATCCGGCGCAGGATTTCGGCAGCCTGACCGTCTGGACGGCCGATCCTCTGCGGGCCGATTGCCTGTCGACGGGCCTCTATGTGCTCGGGCCGGAGCGGGCGCTGGCCTGGGCGGCGGAGCACCCCGGCGTCGAGGTGCTGGTGCTGCGGACGGACGGGGACCGCCTGCGCGCCCTGGCGAGCCCGGGGCTGCGCGGGAGGCTGAAGACGATGGATTCTGAGATGGAGATCAAATTTGAGAGATAGACCGATGTTCTTGCAGAGAGGGATCTCGTTTCTGGTGGCCGTTCTCCTGGCGATCGCGCTGACGCCGGCCCTCCTGGCGCAGTCGACGGACGACCGGGTGCGCCAGCTCGAGCAGGAGGTCGAGCAGCTCAAGGCCGAGGTTGCGGCGATGAAGGCCCAGGGGCAGAACGCGGACCGCGTCGCGGAGATCGAGCGGAAGCTGGACGTGCTGGCGCAGGAGATCGAGACCCTGAAGCTCGGCGAGGCCGCGGCCACCGCCGACCGCTCCACCAACGGCATGGGCCCGGCGGCCTCCAAGGTCTACCGCAGCGGCAACGGCCTGGCGATCGGCGGCTACGGCGAGGTGGTCTATCACAAATTCGACAGCAGGCTTCAGGACGGCAGCCGCTCGGACGCGACTGACGAGGTGGACCTCCAGCGGGCGGTCGTCTATTTCGGCTATAAATTCAACGAGCGCTTCATTTTTAATTCCGAGCTGGAGGTGGAGCACGCGGTCACGGCTTCCGATAAGGACGGCGAGACCGAGGTCGAATTCGCCTATGGCGACTATCTGTGGAAGCCGCAGGCCAACGTGCGGGCCGGTCTGGTCCTGATGCCCGTGGGTCTGCTCAACGAATATCACGAGCCCACCGTCTACCTCGGCGTGAGCCGGAACGAGGTCGAGACGGCGATCATCCCCACGACTTGGCGGGAGATCGGTTTCGGCCTCTACGGCGAGGCGGAAGCCTGGCGGTACCGTACCTACCTCACCAACGGCCTCGACGCCTCGCGGTTCGCGGCCGACGGTATCGGCGAGGGGAGCGGCGAGGGCTCGCACGCCCGGGCCGAGGACTTCGCCTGGGTGGGGCGGCTCGACTTCACCGGCGTCCCCGGCCTGCTGGTGGGCGGCTCGGCCTTCACGGGCGACTCCGGCCAGGGGCTGCTCGACACGGAGGGGAAGCGGATCGGCGGCCGGGTGACGCTCTACGAGGGGCACGTCGACTGGCGCTGGCGGGGGTTGCAATTCCGCGCTCTGGGGGTGAGAAGCACTGTGGACGACGTGGCGCGGATCAACCAGGCGCTGGGCCTGGAGGGGGAGGAGGGGATCGGCCGAGCCCAGCGGGGGGCCTACGCGGAGCTCGGCTACGATCTCCTGAGCCTCCGGCCCGGCAGCCGGCAGCGGCTGATCCCGTTCGTGCGCGTGGAGGCCTACGACACCCAGCAGGAGGTTCCGACGGGCTTCGCGCGCAACCCCGCCAACGACACGCACGTGCTCACCTTCGGTTTCAATTACTATCCGATCGACCAGTTGGTGTTGAAAGCCGACATCCTGCGCGTCCGGAATGAGGCCCGGACGGGGCAGAACGAATTCCGGATCGGCCTCGGGTACGTCTTCTGAGCGCCATGCACCGACGCAGCCTGAAGCTGGTCTTCCTCATGGGCCTGGCCGCGCTCGCGGCCGGGCCCCTCCGCGCCAAGGTCTTCCTCACCGTCGACGAGGCCCTCCGCCTCGCCTTCCCCGGTTGCGCGGTCGAGCGCCGGACGGTCTTCCTGACCCCCGCGCAGAAGACCCGGACCGAGCAACTGTCGAAAGGGGAGGTCAAGAGCGCGCTGGTCAACCCCTACCATGCGACCTGCGACGGCAAGGACGGCGGCACCGCCTACTTCGATTCCCACGTGGTGCGGACCCTCCCCGAGACGCTGATGGTGGTGATCGATCCCCAGGGGAAGGTCCGGAGGGTCGAGGTGCTGGCGTTCGCCGAGCCCGAGGACTACCTGCCGCCGGCCAAATGGTACGGCCAGTTCGCGGGTCAGGGGCTGGGGGACGACCTCGCCCTGGGGCGCCATATCCGCAACGTCACCGGCGCCTCGCTCACCGCCCGCGCCACCACCGAGGCGGTGCGCCGCGTGCTCGCCCTGCACCAGGTCCTCTCGTCTCCAGCCCCGGCCGGAGCCAGGCCTTGAGCCGCTTCGAGGCGTGGATGCTGCACGTCTCGAACCTCCTGGTGGGGGGGACGGGGCTGGTCTACGCCTGGATGCTCTACCTGGTGAAGCCCACCGATCCGTACGCGGTGGTCAACCACCCCTGGCAGCCGCAGACGCAGCACCTGCACATCCTGGTGGCGCCGCTGCTCGTCTTCACCGCCGGCCTGGTCTGGCGGCGGCACGTCTGGGCGCAGTGGAAACGGGGGATGGAGGAGAGGCGCCGGAGCGGCCTGTCGCTGGTCTCGCTGCTGGTGCCGATGATCGTCTCCGGCTACCTGATCCAGACCTCGGTGGACGACCGCTGGCGCCGGATCTGGGTGGGGGTCCACCTCGCCACCGCCGGGCTCTGGCTGCTCGGCTACCTGGCGCATCAGGCCATGGGTTACCGGCGGGTGAAGTCCGTCCAGCGGTAGTTGACCAGCAGGGGAGCCCCTTCGCCGGTACCCAGGAACCAGAGCAGGGAGGGGCGGGGGCGCAGCGTCCCCATGCGCAGCTCCCCTTCGCGGGGCCCCAGGATCAGCATCGTGGTCGCCAGCCCCTGGGCGTCCACCGCCAGCTCCGTCACGGCCACGGCGGTGAGCACGCCCTGCGCGGGCGACCCCGTCCGCTGGTTGAGATACGACGAGGTCCCGCCTTGCAGGGGGTGGTCGGAGCTGGCGGCGACCGCCAGCGACTGGTCGCGCAGGTAGACCTGGTCCGCGTGCTCCTCCAGACCGGGGACCTGCGGGAGAAAGACCGGCCACCCCTTCCCCGCCGGGCCGGGGCCGAAGGCCCGCCGGACCGGCCCGATGCGGACGAACGCGTTCCCCACCTTGCGCTCGCGCAGGATCTCGACGGCGCGGTCCACGGCTGTCCCTTCCGCGAACCCCACCAGATCGAGGCCGCTCCCCGCGGCGAGGGTGGCGGTCTTCTTCTGCGGATCGAGGGTCAGCCGGTCACACTCCGCGGCCTTCGCCGCCTGGAGCACCGCGTCGGAGCCCGGAGGGTCCTCGACCTGGGAGCGGAGCCCCCAGAGGGCATAGAGATCCCTGCCGAGCGGGCCGTGCGCGCCCTCGGACCACTGGCAGAAGCTCCAGGCGCGCGTCAGCGTATCCAGGAGCCGGGGCTCGACCGGCTGCGGCCCCTTGCCGGCGGCGGCGCTCAGGGCGGCCGTGCCGGTTCCGGTCAGGCGCTCGATCTCGGAGATCCCGGCGGTCGCTTTCTGGACCGCCTCCCGGGTCGCCTCCTCGGAGAGACCGCGGATCTGGATCTCCACGGGCTGGCCGAAGGCCTGGGTGGGGGCCGGCGCGGCGGGAGAAGCCCCGACGAGGAGAGCGAATAGGAGAGGGAGCATGGAGGGGATGATAGCGGGAACCGCTATTCAGGCTCTACCAGAAAGCACTCCAGCACCGCCTTGAAGGCGGCCCGCAGCTCGGCGCCGTCGTAGCTCGCCGGGAAGCTAGCCCGCTCAGCGAGGAGCTGATCGCGCAGGAGCCCCTCGAAGGCGCCGACGAGGGCCGAGCGCACGGCCTGCGGGTGGAGGTCCGGCCGCAGTCTCCCCGCCCCCTGGAGCTCCTGCAGCAGGCCGTCGATCACCTTCAGCACCTGCTGGAAGCCGCTGGTCATCATCACCATGTGCCCGTGCTTGCGGATGCGGCGCCCTTCGAGGAGCATCAGCGTCCGGAGCTGCTTGTCGCTCTCCAGCGCCACGATCATCAGCTCGGTCAGGGCCCGCAGCTTCTCCAGCGGCGGCATCGGCGCCTCCTGCACGTGCCGCACCCCCTGGGCCATCCGTTGCCAGGCGCGGTCGAAGATCCCTTCCAGCAGCCCCTCCTTGCTGCCGAAGTGCTTGATGAGCTGCGACTCGCTCGTCCCCGCCCGGCGGGCGATCGCCGAGGTCGTGGTGTTCTCGTAGCCGTCCTCGGAGAAGAGATCGCGCCCCGCCTGCAGGATGCGCTCGTGGGACGACGGCTCCATCGCCTGGCTCTCCCCTTCCTGGGCACGGATAGATTGAGTTTTCCCCATAAGCTGAAGTAATCCTAGTATGGCTCTCAGCTCATAGCAACAGTGGTAGTGCCACTATTGACAGGATATCGCCAATCGACGATACTCACGGGAAAGGAAATCCTCAATCCCCTCGGGTGCGCTTGAGTCAACGCTTGGGCGCACCACTTTTTTATCTAGAAGTTGATGTATTCGAGCTCAGACTGGAAGACGGGGCGGGACGGAACGTCGTTGCGGAGAGGGGGGGCCTTGAGCTGCAGGACCATGTAGGCGCCGAACACGGCCGTGAACATCCGGCAGCGCGCGTAGAGCCCCTGGACGAGGCCGCGCTTCTTCTCCTTCACCAGGTGCTTGAGGTTGTACATCACCGTGGTTGTGGTGCGGCAGCCGAGCTCCCGGCAGGCCCAGTTGAGGCCGGTCTCGACGGCGAACCCCTCCAGGTGGCTGTCCGGCACCGCCTCGAAGATCTCCCGCCGCAGGCAGCGGATGCCGGAGAGGAGCGGCCCGGTGCGGTCCTGGATGGCGTTGAGCGGCCGCCCCCGATGGCGGATGCCGACGTTCATGTCGGAGCGGCCGGAGAGGACCGGCTCGATCAGCCGCTGGATCAGGTCGACCGTGAGGTTCAGGATGTCGGCGTCGACGAAGAGGAGGATCTCGGCGTCGGTATGGGCGACGCCGATCTCCATCGCCCTCCCCTTCCCCTGGTTCTGGCGCAGATGGATGGTCCGCAGCCCCAGCGAGCGGGCGATCTCGACCGTGGCGTCCGTCGAGCCGTCGGAGACCACGAGGACCTCGCCGACCGAAGGCGTCGCCTTGAGCACCGAGAGGACCTCGCGGAGAGTGGCACCCTCGTTGTAGGCCGGCACGATGGCCGCGACGCGAAGCTGTCCCCTCATCCGATCGACCCCTCCGTTGGACGGCAAGTGCAAGAACGCGGCCTGCCCCGGATGGCAGCCGGCCGGCGAAAGAATAACGAATCTGTGGCGATCAGGCGAGAGGGGCGCCGGCCGCGGCCCAGGGCGGAGGGGCGGGGCTGGCCAGCGCCCCGGCGAGCAGCTCCCCCTCGGCGACCACGCGGGCGTCGCCGGCGAGCGACCAGCGCCAGCCCGGCAGATCCGTGACCTCCAGCTCGAATCCCCCTTGGGTGGTGACGTGGAGAGGGAACCGTGCCCGGCCCAGGAAGATCCCTACGGCGGAGCCCGCCAGCACCCCGGAGCCGCAGGAGAGGGTCTCATCCTCCACTCCCCGCTCGTACGTCCGGATTTCCATCCGGTCCTGACTGGGAAAGCGGACGAAATTGACGTTGGTCCCCGGCGGGCCGAAAGCGGGATGGCGGCGGAGCAGCGCCCCCAGCTCGCGCACGGGCACGGTCTCGAGCCCCGAGGCCCAGAGCACCACGAAGTGGGGGACCCCGACGAGGAGCTGGTAGCCGGTCCAGAGCGCGCCGCCGGCTTCGACGGTCATTTCCTGCGGCGGCTCCGCGGGCACGGGGAGCTCCACCGCCACGCGAGATTCATCGACCCGCCGGGCGAAGACCTCGCCGGCGCCCGTGCGCAGGCGGACCGACCCTTCAGCCCATCCAAGATGGAAGGCGAGCTGGGCGGCGCAGCGGGTGCCGTTCAGGCAGAGATCGGCGAGGTAGCCGTCGGAGTTGAAGTACTCCATCACCACGCCGCCTTCGGCCCGCCGCAGGAGGAACAGGCCGTCCCCCCCGAGCGAGACGCCGCGCCGGCACCAGGCGCGGATCGTCTCCGGACCGGGGGGCTGCGCGGGCTCCGCCAGGGCCAGGAAGTCGTTGCCGCTGCCGGAGAGCTTGTAGAAGCGGCTCACGGCACCTCGGTGCGGACCTCGTTGCCCGGCCCGCTCTCGTTGCCCGCCTGGTCGACCGCGGTCACCCGGTAGACGTAGGTCTTGCCGGCGGCCACGGCGGTGTCCACGTACTCGGCGGCGACGACCGGCTGCGGCGTCACGCGCTCGAACCTGCCCGTCTCGTCCACCCGGCGGTAGACGATGTAGCCCGCCACGTCCTCGGCCTCGCTCGGCCGCCAGACCAGGCGCACCCGGCCCGCCTCGGCCAGCGCCACCAGCTCGGTGGGCGCGGGCGGTGGGAAGCGGTCGACGTAGCGCACCTCGCGCTCGCTGGCGATGGAGCTCTCGATCGCCGGCTGGATCTGGGAGAGCGCCGTCACGCTGTAGATGTACCCGTTGCCGAACCTGGCCGTGGTGTCGAGCCAGCTCTTCTCCGTGGGCCCGGCCGTATGGACCGGCTTGGCGTTCGCGCGCTCCGTGGAGCCCCGGCGGTAGATGTTGTATCCCGCCACGGTCCCCGCCACCGGCGTCCACTCGACCAGGATGCCGTCCCCGCGCGCCGTGGCCGTGACCTGCTGGGGCGCCGCGGGCGGCGTCTTGGGGACCACCGAGACGATGTTCGAGAAGTCCGACCGGTCCCCCTCCTTGCCGAACGTGCGGACGGCGAAGTAGGCCGCCAGCGGCGCCGGCTCGGCCGGAGCCGCCGGAGCGGCGCCTGGGGCGGGCGCAGGAACCGGCGTGTTAGCGGGAGCCGGAGCGGTGGTCATGGTCGGAGGGAGCGGGAGCGAGATGTCGATCCGGCTGCCGGAGGTGGCCGAGGTCAGGTCCGCGCCGGCGATCTTCTGCACCGGCTTCGCCACCGGACCGAATTCCTTGACGTCCAGAGGGTTGGCCTTGCCGCCCGGCGCCGGGCGGCCGACGGATAGGTGAAGCTGAGCAGGAGCTGGGGCCCCTGCTGGACGACCGTGAGGTCCTTCACCGGCGCCGGCACATTGCGCAGGGGAGGGAGCGGGGGACCCTGCTTGCCGCAGCCGAAGAGAGAGACGAAGGCGGCGAGGATCAGGAATGTAGGGGCGCCCCTATGTGGGCGCCCTGCCCGTCGGGAAACAGGGCGGCCACAGAGGGCCGCCCCTACAGCATCCTGCCGCAGTCTAGAGGACATAGCGTGAGAGATCCTGGTCCTGGACGATGCCGGAGAGCACCCGGCGGACGTATTCGCCGTCGACCTTCACCGCCGTGCCCGACATGTCGGGGGCCTCGAAGGAGACCTCGTCGAGCAGCCGCTCCATGAGCGTGGAGAGCCGGCGGGCGCCGATGTTCTCGGTCGAGGAGTTCACCTCCACGGCGAGGCGGGCGAGCTCCGCCACCGCGTCGGAGGTGAACTCCAGGTTGACACCCTCGGTCGAGAGCAGCGCCGAATACTGCTTGGTGAGCGCCGTCTCGGGCTCGGTGAGGATGCGCACGAAATCCTGCTCGGTCAGCGCGTCGAGCTCGACCCGGATGGGGAAGCGCCCCTGCAGCTCCGGGATCAGGTCCGACGGCTTGCTGACGTGGAAGGCGCCGGCGGCGATGAAGAGGATGTGGTCCGTCTTCACCATGCCGTGCTTGGTCGAGACGTTCGTCCCCTCGACGATCGGCAACAGGTCGCGCTGGACCCCCTCGCGCGAGATGTCGGGGCCCCGTCCCCCTTCGCGGCCGGCGATCTTGTCGATCTCGTCGAGGAAGATCAGCCCCCCCTGCTCGACGCGCTGGCGCGCCTCGCGCGCGACCAGGGCGCGGTCGATCAGCTTCTCGGTCTCCTGCTGCTGGAGAATCTCGCGCGCCTCGGCCACCGTGACCTGCTGCCGCTTCTTGCGGCCGAAGAGCCCGGGGAGCATCTCCTTGATGTTGATCCCCACCTCCTCGACCCCCTGGGGGGTGAACATCTCCAGGCTGGAGGAGGGGGTCTCGTCCACCTCGATCTCGACCTTGCGGCTGTCGAGAGCGCCGGCGCGGAGCTTCTTGCGGAACTTCTCCCGCGTCTCGTTGAGCTCGTCCTCGTTCTCTTCCTCGTGGCGCAGATAGGCGTTGATGGGCCGCGGCGGCACCAGGAGCTGGAGCAGGCGGTCCTCGGCGCGCGTCGCGGCCTCCGCGCGCACCGCCTCCCGCCTCTCCTCCCGCACCATGGTGACGGCGATCTCCACCAGGTCGCGCACCATCGACTCGACGTCGCGGCCGACGTAGCCGACCTCGGTGAACTTGCTCGCCTCGACCTTGAGGAAGGGCGCCCGGGCCAGGCGCGCCAGCCGGCGGGCGATCTCGGTCTTGCCGACGCCGGTGGGGCCGATCATCAGGATGTTCTTGGGCGCGATGTCCTCCGCCAGCTCGGGCGGAAGCTGCTGCCGGCGCCAGCGGTTGCGCAGGGCGATCGCCACCGCCCGCTTCGCCTGCTTCTGCCCGACCACGTACTTGTCGAGCTCGGCGACGATCTGCCGCGGCGTCATGTTCTCGATCGCGAGGCTGCTCGTCGCCTCGCTGGAGATCTGGAGGGTCATGGGTCTGTCAGAGCTCCTCGACCGTGAGATGGTCGTTGGTGAAAATGCAGATCTCGGCGGCGATCCTCATCGCCTCGCGCACCACGTCCGAGGCGGACATCTGGGTGTGCCGGAGCAGGGCGCGCGCGGCGGCCAGGGCGTAGTTGGCTCCGGAGCCGATCGAGAGCACGGGCTCCTCCTCGTCCGGCTGCATCAGCTCGCCGACACCGGAGACGAAGAAGCTCTTCTCCTTGTCCGTGACGATGATCATCGCCTGGAGCTGCCGCAGCGCCCGGTCGGTCCGCCAGTCCTTGGCCAGCTCGACGACCGCCCGCTCGAGATTGCCGTTGAACTCCTCGAGCTTCTCCTCCAGGCGGCCGACGAGCGCCAGCGCGTCCGCCCCGCCTCCGGCGAAGCCCACCAGCACCTTGCCGCCCTTGCCGACGCGCCGGACCTTGCGCGCG
>QHVW01000028.1 GCA_003223675.1 Acidobacteriota bacterium | reverse complement strand
TCCAGGCCTCTGCGGAACGCCACCGCCGACAGCGGCGACAGATCGACCGGCATCAGCACCCGCCGGAGAGGGGACTGGAGCCGGCCGCGGACCATCAGCACGGGCCGGGTCGCCTTGCGGATCACCCGGTCGGCGGTGGAGCCGAACAGCTTCGAGAGCTGCGGCGACTCCGTCGAGCCGACGACGATCAGGCCCGCGTTCATCTCCTCCGCGGCTTCGATCACCACCCGGTGCGGGGACCGTACGCGATGATCTTTCCCGCGATCTCCTCCTTGCGGATGCCCAGACGGGCGATCTGATCAGCGAGGCGCTGCTCGGCGAGCTTCTTCTCGACCTCGAGGGTCTCCTGGATGAAGGCCTCGGTGAGATAGGGGCCCGCCGAGTAGGCCCACTGCGGCTGGAAGGCGTGCACGAGACCGACCCGCGCCCCGGAGGCCCGGGCCACGCCGAGCCCGGCGCGCACGACGTCGTCGCTGAGCTCGGTCAGTGAGGTTCCAATGACAACGGTGTCGATGATTTCGAACATGGGCGGACCTCCTTTGCCGGGTCGGTGTTGGGTGGATCCGGCCGATCCGGCGGATCGGACCGATCAGTCCGATCAGCCGATCAGTTGACCGGAATCACCTGCCCCTTGGGCTCCTCCACCTTCGGTACCGGGAGACGGACCTCCAGCACGCCGTCGAAGAATTTGGCCTCGATCTTCGCCGGGTCCGCCTTGAAATTCAGCGGCAGGCGGCGATAGAAGGTGCCGTACATCCGCTCGGCGCGATAGAAGTTCTCCTCTTTGATCTCCTTCTCCTCCTTGCGCTCCCCCTTGAGCACCAGGGCGTTGTCCTCCAGGGTCACGAAGACCTCCTCCTTCTTCATGCCCGGCAGGTCGGCCTTGACGGTGAGGAAACCCTCCTTCTCGAAGACGTCGATCTTCGGCGCCCAGCCGACCTTCTCAGGACGGAATTTCCAGTTGAGCATGCCCCACGGACGATCGAAGAAATGCTCAAACTCGGTCCGCAGGTCGTCGAACATCACCAGCGGGTTGGGCCGCTCGTACTTGACAGGGACGTTCTCTTTCATAACTCCTCCTTGGAGCCTTCCACTCCCGCCCTCCCTTTCTCCGGCTCCGTACCGAAGATAGCGCCGGCCAGGGAAGCGGCCCACGCCCCACCGGGCGGCCCGCGCTCACGGCCGGACGGGGGGCGGGCTACCCGGGCGGGCGGGGGCATCTCCTGCTGTACGATCCGCCTCGCCATGCCGCGCCGATCCGGCCGTTCCAGGACGAAAAAAGCACCCCTCGCCGGGGTCCGCGTCGTCGACGCCTCGCGCGTCCTGGCCGGCCCGTATCTCGCCATGCTGCTGGGAGACCTCGGGGCGGACGTGATCAAGATCGAGAAGCCGGACGGCGGCGATCAGACCCGCGCCTGGGGGCCGCCCTGGGTCGGCGAAGGGGACCATCGCGTCAGCGCCTACTTCGTCTCCGCCAATCGCAATAAGCGGTCGGTGGCCCTCGACCTCAAGCGACGCGAGGGGCGCGCGGCGTTCGATCGGCTGCTTGGCGGCGCGGACGTCCTGGTCGAGAACTTCCTCCCCTCCGAATGGCGGCGGCTCGGCTTCCGCAGCGGGCGCTTCACCCGCGCCCATCCGCGCCTCGTGCAATGCACGGTCACCAGCTACGGCACCGCCGGCCCCGAGGCGGACCGCCCGGCCTACGACGTGGTCCTCCAGGCGGAATCGGGGCTGATGTCGCTCACCGGCTTCGAGAGCGGCGAGCCCGTGCGGGTGGGAGTCGCCATCGTGGACGTCCTCTCCGCCCTCTACGGCCTCGCCGCCGTGCTCGCCGCCCTGCGCCGCCGGGACGCCACGGGCAAAGGAGGCCGCGTGGAGGTCTCGATGGTGGACGCCGGCACCGCCTTCCTCTCCTACGCCGCGCAGTCCTGGCTCGCCGACGGCCGCCAGCCCGCCCGGCTCGGCTCCGCCCATCCCAACCTCACCCCCTACCAAGCCTTCCGGGCCGCGGACGGCTGGCTCGTGGTGGGCGTCGCCAGCCA
>QHVW01000912.1 GCA_003223675.1 Acidobacteriota bacterium | reverse complement strand
AAGTTGAATTGCATGGCCAGGAAGCCGGCCTCGCGGGCCTCCCGCAGGCAGTGCAGCCCCATCTCCCGCCCCACGCCCCGGCCGCCGAAGCTTGGATCGACCATGAACGACGCGTTGGCCACGTGAGACCCCAGGTCCCGCTGGTTGGGGACGATCTTGTACATGCCGGCGATCCGTCCCGCGTCCACGGCCACATAGGAGCGGACGCCGGGCCCGAGCCAATAGGCGAAGGCGTCCTCACGGGACGTTTCGGGAGCGAAGACGTAGGTCGTCCCCGTGGCGACCACGGCCCGGAAGATGGGCCACATCGACTCGAAATCGGATTCCTCGGCGCGCCGGATCTCCATGATGGGCGGGATTCTACGGCAGACGAGCGACCGTGCATCTACGCCGGTCTCTCCTCAACGGCTCACTCGTGCTCTCGCGGGAGGAGCCCTGACTATCGATCCAGCCCCAGATACCTCGGCACCTTCGCCTCCAGCAACTCGACCAGGGGCGGGTCCATGTAGCCGTAGAGGTCCGGAATGTTCAGGCAGACGAGCCGCTGCCGGTTGAGATGCTTCCGGAACCGCCTGCGCATCCGGACCAGGTGGGCCTTCTCCATCACGCAGATGACGTCCGCCCAGGCGAGCAGATCCGGCGTCACGGGCTGCGGCGCGTCGTGGTTCAGCCCCGCCGAGGCCACCTCGACGTCCTTCCGCCCGGAGAACACCCGTTCCGCGGTCGGGCTCCGCATCTCGTTCTGGCCGCATACGAAAAGGACTTTCTTCACTGGGCTCAGCTCCCTTCGAGGGGAAACATATCAGGGTAGAAGGCGGAACAGGCGCCGGGCCCGTCCTCCTGGCAGCCCTCCTCGGCTGCCACCCGCGGCTCGCCGCGGCGTCATATATAGTGACTGTGTGGTGAAGGAGCTCGGGCGTATTTGCGAGATTGCTCGGTATCCCGTCAAGTCGATGGCTGGTACCGTGATGGAGTCGGCATTTCTTGGCTGGTACGGGCTCGCCGGTGATCGGCGATTCGCTTTCCGGCGTGTGGGAGTCGACAGCGGCATGCCATGGCTCACAGCGAGCCGCCTCCCGGAGCTCCTCCTCTACCATGCCGTCGGGCTCGATGCGAGCACCGGCGAGCCACTTCCGACTCATGTACGCACACCGGCCGGATCGTCCGTTGAGCTACGAAGCGCGGAGCTGAAGGCAGAAATCGCCGAGCGTTTCGGAAGCGACGTCGACTTGATGAAGCTCAATCATGGGATCTTCGACGAGGCGGCAGTCTCGGTGATCAGTCTGGCGACGATTGCAGGCATCGGTCGCGAGGCCGGGCTCGATCTCGATCGCCGGCGCTTCCGAGCCAACATCGTGCTCGAGACTCCCGACCGTGAGCCCTTTCTCGAGGATGGCTGGCTTGGCGGGACACTGGTGTTCGGCAACAGCGAGCCAAGGCCGGCCGTGAGCGTTACGATGTGCGATGCACGCTGCATGATGGTCAACCTCGATCCGGACACGGCCACACAGGACAAGCGGGTGCTGAAGACCGTCGTCCGGCTGAACCAGAACAACGCGGGCGTCTATGGAACAGTGGTGCAAACCGGTACAATTCGCGTCGATGACCCAGTGAGCCTCGTATTAGACGCGCGGCGCTGAAGACGAGCGTTCGACGTCGGTCGCTGCGCTCCCTCTTCCGTCCGCCGCTGAACGGCAATATCATCGGCGGCACAGCTTGCGGCAAGACATGAACGTCGTGATTCGCATCGTGGCGGCGCTCATCAGCGGCTTGGCCGCTTTCTTTTTCTTCGAGCTCGGGGTTGGAGGCGCACTTATCGTCTCACCTCACTCATCCCCATTTCACTTTCGTCTTTGGATTGTTTTTCTCGGTTCCTTACTGGTTGCCGCTGTGGTGGCGTGGTGTGTCTGGGTGCTCACCGCGTCATCTCAGGCTGGTCTTATCGGCTCGGTCCTGCTGGGGGCTTTCGTTGTAGGATCGATTGGGTTCTCGGTGGGCTTTTTCGGGCCTCTCCTCTTTATGCCCAGCGGTCGCGCCAACGTGGGTCCCGTGTTCGGCTTCATCACGGGACCTTTGGGATTCATCCTCGGCGCCGCCGGTGGCGCCGTCCGCTGGTACGCACGGAAGAGCCCGGCGGGTAGAACGTCGAATTGGCCCAAGACAGGTCCCAGCTAACGCCACCGTGCTTTTCCTAGCTCCCCGGCCTCCCGGCCTACTCGGCGGTGGTCCTGGCAGAGCCATGAGCCAACACATTCGGCCGTCTGGATTCGTCACGGTGCCTGCTGGAAAAAATCCCAGATCTCGTTCGCGGCGTGGAAGTCGCGGTTGGAGCTGCCGAGCAGGCGCATGCCTTGCGTGGCGGGATGGGGCAGGCCGTGACCGCCGCCTTGAATCTTGATGAGCGTTACGTTGCGCTTGCCGGGGGCGGTCCAGCGTTGGCGTTCGGCGGTGCTGCCATCGTCCGGGTCGGTGTCGGGAAATTGCGTCCTTGCCGGAGGACCGCCGAGCCCGTCGAGCTTGAGGAAGTAGTCGATGCTCGCCCGCGCGGAGAGGACAGGCCCGCGGTTGCCATACACGCCATAAAGCACGACATCGCCGCCGTCCCACGGGTTGAAAGGGTCGGCGGTGCCGTTCATGAGGAGCATCGACACCGGCTCGCCCTTCGGCGTGATGGCCAGGTTCTCCGGCGCGGGCACGCTGGCGGCGACGGCGGCATACGCGCGCGCGAAATCCGGCGTTTGCAGAGCGAGACGAATCGCCATCGCGCCGCCATTCGACACGCCGGTCACATAGACGTGCGCGCGGTCGGCATCATGGTCCTTGACAAGGCGATCGACGAGCGCGTGCAGGAAGCCCACATCGTCGATGTTCTCGGCCTTCGCGGCGAACGGCCCCTTCGCCTTGCAATCGTTCCAGTGGCCCTTGTACCCCTGCGGATAGACCGCGATGAAACCATGCTTTTCCGCGAGCAGATCGAAATCATATCCATAGACCTGCCGCGCCTGCTCCGCCGTGCCCATCGAGCTGTGCAGCGCGATCACCAGCGCCGGATGCGCCTGCGGCTTCGTGGGCACAAATGCGATCCACGTTCGCGTGCGCCCGCCATGCTCCAGAGCGCCGCGCTCGACCTTGCCGGGCAATTGTGGCTCGGCCGGCAACTTGTGACGAAGCGCCCAAAACGCGAGACCCGCGAATATAATCAGCGGAAGAACGATGAAGGACGCGATCTTAAGGCATCCCCGCATGCTTCCTCCTCCGGTCGCCATGCGAGTGAAGATAACACGCGGGGTGTCCTCGCTGGGGCACTATCTGTTGGGCCAGCGATCGTTCAGAATAGGTGCCAGGGACTTCTGAAAATCCGAGCCCGGTTGTAGCCATATCGGGTATGAACCCTGGCAGCCTTGCATCGAGCTCAGGCCTCGGAACCGGTCTCCAGGGACCTTTCGGGTACACCTCTACTGAGGCGAGCCCCGCGATGCTCACCCAAATCGCCCTCCGACGGTGAGGCTGTCAAAGAACCAATGTCCGCGATCAGCCGGTCACGAAAGGCAGTCTTGGTGGGAAGCTGCCAACGGGGAAGGGGGCATCCCGGCGGCCTTGGCGGAGAGCCGCGGCTGCCGCCCGGAAGGCGCTCACAAACTCCGCGTAGATCTCATAGAACATCTTGCGGGCGGCTTTCGTTGCCGCGTGGACGAGCGGCGCAGGAGAGCGGGCCACCGAGGTGGGCCGGGCTTGCGGGTCCAGCGCCAGGATCGCCTTGACGCCGAGCACCTTGGCGCCCGACCGCCGCCGGACCAGGGCGGCCTCCTCATCGACCTCTTCCACCAGAGCCTTGATCCGCTCGCGATAGAGGTCGGCGGGCAGGTGCGCCCAGCAAGGGATCGGCGAGAGCACCACGGATTCGGCGAAGACGAATTCCTCGCGGCTGAGCTCTTCTTTCCGATTCCTGGCCGCATGCTCCCGAGTGCGATCGATCCAGTGCCCCTCGAGAGGCGTGCCCTGCATCAGGGCCTCGGCGGAATGGACACCAGGCCACTGGCACACACGCTCCACGAGATTCTCCTCGGCCCCGTTTGCCAGGACGTACTTCAGGCGCTCGACCTGGGCGGGCTCTTCGTCGGTGACCACGGTCATCTCATAGCGGTGCTCGAAGACCGGTCCTTTCCAGTCGGTCAGGCGGTTGACCTCCCGAGCCGTCTTGGACTGGAGGTCCCGCATGAAGTCGGCCACCTCCTGGGCATCGTCGACTATCAGCAGGAGGTCGAAGTGGTTGGACAGCACCGACACGGCCGCGATGGCCATCTCATGGCGCCGTTGGGTCCTGCCGAGGATTCCCAGGAAGAGGTCGTTGAGCGAGGGTCCGGGACGCAGGAGGTAGCGCCCCTGGATGGTGCGGTTGGTGATGGAGACGAGGGTGCGGGGCTGGGGGACGTAGCGTAGCTTTCTCATACCCTCAGAAGACGTAAAAACACACCCAGAACTTATTCGCCCTAGAACCGCTTGCGTTTGCGAGGGGGGGTTAGAGGTCGATTCAGTGCTCCAGAAAAAGCGGATGGCCGATCCAGGAAGAGGTGCCAGGGACTTCTGTAGAACACCATCGAGCCGTCCGCCGCCGTCCCCCCCACGGGCGGTTTCGATGCAGACTCTAATTCCCCGTTGGAGCCACCGTGAGGTCTCCATCCGCCAGCGGACCGGTGCCATAGGCCACCCGCTTGCCGGTGCCGTCGAAGACCAGGAAGCTGACGACGTCCGGAGTGCCCGGAACGGTCGCCTTCTTGTTGTCGGCGATCAGCAGCCAGTAGCGGCAGCCGCGGACCCCTTCGGCCTTGCAGCGGCCGTTGACGTAGAGCGTCGGCGTGTGCTTCCCCGTCGAGGTCATCTGCTCGAACGACGTCGCGGTGAGATTGCCCTGGACGATCGAGTCGGACATGCTGATGGCCGCGATCATGAGGGTCCCCGTGGGGTAGCCGTCCGCGGGATCGCACTTGACCTCGAGGCGGACCCGGAAGGTGCCCGAGTGGCCGACGTCCGCCCGGCTCGCGATCTTGACTCCCCCCTCCCCATGGGCGGAGGTGGCGTTGCAGACCTGGAGCGTGGGGATCTGCGGCTGTTGGGCCAGGGCGGCCCCGGCGGCCAGGAGCAGAGCCGAAAAGACGGCGATTCGCGTCATGTTCATGAAAATTCTCCTTTCACGAAGGTTGGGCGTCGCGAAGGAGCGAGATGTTACGAAACCGGAAATGGGATCGGCGTCACCCTCGTACCACCGGCCCTGGGGTCTTGGCGATCACGCGCCCGCAGCGTTGCGCGATGATTCCGAAGCCTTTCGCGCGGGCTTCGGCGGCGAGCTCGGTCGCGAGCTGTCGCGCCTCGCCGAAGCGGCCGCGCGCCAACGCCAGCTCGGCCTGGAAGAGACGGCCCTGCAGCTCGTAGGTCACGAAGCCGCCGCGCCTTGCCAGCTCCAGCCCTGTATCGATCAATGCGCCGGCGGCGTCGAGCTCTCCGCGCGCGAGGAGCACCTGCACCCGGGCCCGCCAGACCAGGAAGGAACAGAAAGGTTTGTGCGGCGGGGGGAGGAGCGCGAGCGCCCGCGCGCTCTCGCGGTCGGCGGACGCCAGATCGCCGGTCGCGAGCTCGGCCAGGGAGAGGCTGGCGCGCGAGCAGGCCTGGAGGGAGATCTCGCCCTGTTTGGAGGCGAGGGCGACCGCTTGGCGCCCATGCTCCAGCGCCTCGGCGCCGTGCCCGGCCTCGGCCAGCCACGTGGCGAGGTCGGAATGGGCCCAGGCCACGCCGCGCGGGTTCCCGATCTCCTGCCGCAACGCCAGGACCTGGCGCGCGTGCTCGACCGCCTGCGCCAGGTCGCCGCTCCAGAAGGCGACGTCGGGCAGGAAGCTCCGCGCCTCAGCGGCCCGGTAGCGGTTGCCGCTCTGGAGGTTGCGCTGCAGGCTCTCTTCGATCATCCGGCGCGCCTCGGCCAGCTCGCCGCGATGGAGCCGGTTGGCACCGACCGGATGGAGGAAGCGCTCGTGGCAGAGGGTGCCGTATGCCTCGCAGGTCTCAAGGGCCTCCCGCATCAGACGGTCGGCGCCCAGCAGGTCGCCCTCGTTGAGCCGGGAGCTGCCGAGGTTGTAGAGCAGCGGAGCGAGCCTCCCCTGGGCTCCGATCTCCCGGTAGAGATCGATGGCCTCGCGATCGGCCTGCTCGGACCGGGCGCGTTGCTCGCAGTCGGCGAGGGCGACGCCGAGGTCCTGCAGCACGCCGGCGAGCAGGAAGCGGTCGCCTGTGGCCTCGGCCTTGGCGCGCGCCTGCGCGATCTGGTCGAGCGCCCCGGGACAGTCGGCGAGGGAGCCGCTGCGGATTCGCGCGATCGCCAGGTGGTGCAACGCGCGGACCTCGACCTGGACCATCCCCTGGCGCTGGGCGGCGGCGAGGGCGCGACCGCTGGCGGCGGCCCCGTTGCGGAAGTCCTCCAGGCCGGAGTAAGCGTCCGCTTCGAGCATGGCGAGGCGAGCGTCGCCGCTCTCCGCCGGATGCTCCCGGCGGATCTAGGCGAGGGTGGCCAGGGCTTCCCGGTTCTGTCCGGCCCGGATCTGGGTCTCGCCGAGCGTGAGGCCGTCCTGAAAAGCATGATGGGAAAGCTCGTAGACCCGGCGCATGCGGTCGGTGGCTTCCGGTCGGCGGCGGGCGATGCGGAGGTAGGTCGCCTCGGCTTCCAGCCGTTGCCGCTCCGGCAGCCCGCTCGACGCCTGCACGGCCTTCAGGGCGGCGTCCTCGGCCCGGCGCTCGAAGCCCAGGAGCTCACAGGAGCGCGCCAGGGCGAGCCAGCCGGGGGAGAACGTGGGATCGGCCGCGACCGCCGCTTCCAGCCGGCCGGAGGCGCTCAGCGCGTCCCGGCGTTGCAGCCGTTCCAGCCCTTCGGCGTAGAGCCGCTGGGCCTCCAGGGACGCGGGCATGGCGCTGCGCGCCTCGGCTTGGCCGGTCTCTTGCCCCGCCGGCTTGCCCAGCGCCTGGCGCAATTCGCCGGCCAGCGAATCGGCGAGCGTGAAGAGGTCTTTTTGCCGGCCTCTGCGGGTGACCGCGATCCGCGTCTCGCCGGTGCCGGTGTGGCGCAACAGGACGTCCACGCGCAACGGCTGGTCCTGCCCCTCCAGCAACAGATAGGAGCCGGTGACCACCCATTCGCTACCGAGGCGGCGCCGGATCTGGTCCAGCTCCGCCGGGCCCAGCGCGCCCGCCATCCCGAGGCCGAGGTCGCGCCGCATGCTGGCGACGTCGTCGCTGGAGACCAGGCGCAGAGAGCCGCCGTGGCCGAGGTCGGCGGTC
>QHVW01000027.1 GCA_003223675.1 Acidobacteriota bacterium | reverse complement strand
CGCCGCGTCCAACCGTTTCCGGTAGAGATCGAAGGCCTCGCGCTGCGGCGCGGTGGGAGCGCGGTCGGCCCCTTCCAGGTCGGTCGCGAGCGGCGTGAGGACGGCGGCGATCGCGGCGAGGTTGTCCTCCCCGCGCGCGCCGCGCCGCCCGGCGCCCCGCGCGGACTGGAAGCCCGCGACGTCGGCCGCGACGCGCTTCGCCGCGTCCTGCAGCGCGGCCGAGCCCGGACGGCCGCTGAGCTCGCCGTCCAGGGCCTTGAGCCGCGTCGAGACCGCCTCGATCTCCTCCTGGGCATCGGTCGACCGCGCCAGGGCCTGCGAGACCGCCGCGTACATTTCATGCTGCGCCACGAGATCGGCCTGCGGCGTCTTGACCCGCGGGTCCATGGCGACCCGCAGCGGCTGGGTCGCGGTCCGGCCGTCCGCCGTCAGCCGCACCTGGTAGGTCCCCGGCAGGACGAAAATCCCCTGCGGCAGCTCCGGGGTGTCCGCGCCGGGCACGGCGGCGATGGAATAGTCGTATTCCAGGGCGCGCGGGCGCGGGCCGCGCAGATCCCACACGAAGCGGTTGTGGCCGGGCCGGGCCGGCAGCGCGGACGGCGCCTGCAGCCAGTCGTTGGCGAAGTATTGACTCGCCTCCGGACGCTTCGGCGTCTCGTCGCTGCGGAAGCTGCGCACCACCTGCCCCTTGGGGTCGACGATCTCCAGGACGACCGGACCGTGCACCGACGCCGGCAGCACGTAGTCGAGGATCGCGCCGGCCGGCGGGTTGAACGTCCGCGGCTCGTCGAGCGGCAGCGGCGTGTCCCGGTTCTGATTGGCGCCCACCCGGTAGGCCGTGGCCGGCGGCAGGAGGGTGGCGCCCGTCACCGCCCCCTCCAGGTGGCGCAGCGGCGAGATGTCGTCCAGCACCCAGAGCGAGCGCCCCTCGGTGGCGGCGACCAGGTCGTTGCCATGGATCGTGAGGTCGTTGACGCCGGTCGTCGGCAGGTTGAGCTGCAGCGGCTGCCAGGTCCCGCCGTCGTCGAAGGAGACGAAGGCGCCCCGGCTGGTGCCGGCGAACAGGAGCCCGGGCTTGACGGGGTCCTGGCGCACCACCGCCACCCAACCCTCGGCCGGCAGGCCGGACGTGGCCGCCCGCCAGGTTTTGCCGAAGTCGTGGGTGACGTAGAGATAGGGGCGATCGTCGTCCGTCCGATGGCGGTCGACCGCGGCGTAGGCGGTGCCGGCCGCGGTGGCCGAGGCGTCGATCTGGGCCAGCCGGCTCCACTCGGCGAGGCCCGGCGGAGTGACGTTCTGCCAGCTCTTGCCGCCGTCGCGGGTGAGCCGGACCAGCCCGTCGTCCGTCCCCACCCAGATCAGATCCTTCTCCCTCGGCGACGGCGCGATGGTCGAGATCACGCCGAAGCCGCAGGCCCGGGCGCGCGAGACGGAGAAGACGTCCCCCTTGTCGCAATCCGGGGTGCCGGGCACGGCGCCCGAGAGGTCCGGGCTGATCGTCTCCCAGCGCTGGCCGCCGTCGGTCGAGCGGAAGAGCACCTGGGCGCCCTGATAGATCGCGTGCGGCGGCAGGGGCGAGATGGCGAGCGGGGTGATCCAGGTGGTGCGGTAGCGCACGGAGGTCGGACGCGAGCCATAGGTGGAGACCGGCCACGGGGCCACGTTCGAGACCTGGCCCGTGCGGCCGTCCCAGCGCGAGAGACGCCCGCCGAGGCCGCTGCCGAAGACGACGTCGGGATCGCCGGGGAAGGGGATGTCGTAGTCGCGCTCGTCGCCGCCCACCGGGTGCCAGTCGCGGAAGGTGAGCTGGGAAGCGGTCGTCGGTGGCCACGTGGTAGAACTGCCCCGTGGGCTGGTTGTACCAGGAGCTCCAGCTTGTGCCTCCGTTGACGGTGACCACCGTCCCCTGGTCGCTGGCCACGATCATCCGCTCCGGCCGCTCGGGGCTGATCCACAGGAAGTGGTAATCGTCGCCGCCGGGCGCGCCGCGGAAGAATTCGAAGGTCTTGCCGCCGTCGGTCGAGCGCCGGATCGACTGCCCCATCACGTAGACCGTGTCCTGATTCTTGGGATCGACCGCGGCCATCGCGAAGTAGGCGCCGGCCAGGCTGGCGGTCTTGTTGACCTGCTGCCAGTTGGCGCCGCCGTCGTCCGAACGGTAGAGGCCGGAGCCGGCGCCGTTGGCGTCGATGGTGGCGTAGACCCGCGCTCCCCGGCTGCCGGGCGCGACCGCGAGGCCGATGCGGCCCAGGGGGCCGTCCGGGAGGCCGTGGCCGGTGAGGCGCGTCCAGGTCTTGCCGCCGTCGGTCGACTTGTAGACGCCGCTCCCGGGTCCGACATTGGGGACGAAGTAGGAGAGCCAGGGGTAGTAGCGGACCTGCCAGGTGGCGGCGAAGATCGTGTCCGGCGCGGCCGGATCGGCGGCGAGGTCCACGGCGCCGGTGTTGTCGTCCACGAACAGGACCTTCTCCCAACTCCGGCCGCCATCCGTGCTGCGGAACACCCCGCGCTCCGCGTTGGGACCGAAGACGTGCCCCTGGGCGGCCACGAGCACCACGTCAGCGTTCCTGGGATCGATCCACAGGCGGCCGATGTGGCGGCTGTCGGCGAGCCCGCGCGGCTCCCAGGTCCTGCCGCCGTCGGCGGAGCGATAGACGCCGGCGCCGGAGGCGATGTCCCACCGGGTGGTGACCTGGCCGGTGCCGACGTAGATCACCTTCGGATCGCTCGGCGCCACCGCCAGGGCCCCGATCGACGCCGCCTTCTCATGGTCGAAGAGGGGGTTCCACGTGCGTCCGGCGTCCGTGGTCTTCCACACCCCGCCGTCGGCCGCGCCGAAGTAGAACGTCTCCGGCTGGCCCGGCACGCCGGACGCGCAGGTCCCCCATCCGCCGCGCAGAGGCCCCACCAAGCGCCAGCGCAGGGCGGAGTAGTCCTCGGGCGGCACGGGCGCGGCCACGGCGACAGAGGCGAGACAGAGGAACAGGGTGAGGTTCGAGACGAGGCGGCGAAGATTCATGAGACCCCTCCAAAGGTCGCGGTTGTCGGCCAGGGAGCATATCGCGGGAGGAGGGAGGCGGGATCATCAAGTACTCATCAAGCCGCCCTGGGAGGGGGGGCTGCTCTACGCTCCCACCCACCCAGGGCGGCCACACAGGGCCGCCCCTACATGCCCTCTTCCTATTTCAGAACAGACGGCTATTTGCTCATCGTAGAAAGAAAATGAGCTGGCGCCGCTGGACGCTCAGTCCTGGGGTGGTCCGTCCGTCTCCACCTGACCGCGCCGCTGGAGCCAGCGGGCGAGCAGCCAGCAGATGAGCGCCCAGACGCCGCCCAGCGTCCAGCCGGCCAGCACGTCGGTAGGCCAGTGGACCCCGAGATAGACGCGGCTGACCCCCACCAGCAGGGTGATCAGGAGGGCGAACCCGAGCAGGAACACCTTGAGCCGCCGCCGGCGCTGGACGCGCGCCAACAGGGCGCCGAGGGTGAGATAGGTGGCGGCCGACATCGTCGAGTGGCCGCTGGGGAAGCTGGCGGTGTAGACGTAGGCGCCGTGGGGGACGAGGTCCGGCCGCGGCCGCTCGAACCCGTGTTTCAGCACCGTGCTCCAGAGCAGACCGCCGCCCACCGCGATCAGGACCAGGACGGCCGCGCGGTTCTTACCGTCGATGAGCAGGAACCCGCACACCCCGAGCGTCAGCAGGGCCATCACGCCGACGCTCCCGAGAGCCGTGAAGTCGCGCTCCGTCTCCTCGACCCAGGGAGGTCCCAGAGGGTCCGAAGGGTCCGCGGGATTGCGCAGCGCCAGGAGGATCCGCGTGTCGATCTGGCGGGTCTCCCCCTCCTTCACCTCGTCGGCGAGCTCGGCGAAGATCCAGATTCCGCCCGCGATTACGACGAGCGCGACGAGAAGCCAGAGCTCGGGATGTCGCCGGGCCGTCATTTCGTCCTCCTGCCTCCGCGCCGCAAGCTTGCGAGCCGGATGCCAGGAGGCTCACGAGCCGCGGGGAGCCTCCTGCGAGGGTGATCTAGCCTTGAGACAATTTTTGCAATTGCAGAGCCAGATCTCTCAGCCGCGCCGCCCACTGGCCACCCCCGCCGTGCGGAAACGCCTTTTCCAGATCCTCGAGCTCGCGCTTGGCCAGATCGCTCAACGTCGACCGCAGAGACCGCAGAGCGAGCGTATCTGCGCCGGGCGTGGGCGGCGTCACCGGGGTGGTCCCGCCCGTACCGCCACCAGCGGGCGGCGCGGGCGGGGTAGTGGGCTGCCCGGGGCTGACCGACGGCTTCCATCACGTCCTGCGGGCTCGGAGCGAGCGAAGGGTCGCCCACCACCTTCCGGATCGCCTGCACGATGCCGCTATCCAACCCGGGACCGCTTCCAGACAGCGCCTCGCCGACGTAATTGCCCGCGGAATAGAGCTGCGGATTCTGCGGCCGCTCGTCGCCCTTGATCCCCTCATTGTAGAATCCGTAGCGATCGAAGAACGTGCCCTTGGTATCCGACCCGTTCCACTGCGCGTTGGAATTCCACGGGGCCGTGGTCGGCACACGCCCCACGCTGGAGGGGTAAATCGTTTGCGTGCAGCCGATCGATTGCAGGTACGCGGTCAAGCTGCTCATCCCATTTCTCCTCTGGTTCGCGTTGAGATGCTAAATATATATCGAAGCGGGGTTGAACGCCATCCAGGAGCCGAGGCCGGGACGGCTCCGCTCTCATGAGCCCGGGTTGCTCCGGTCAACCACCTGCTGCTCGAGTTGTAGCCGGGTGCGGACGATCGCCTCGCGGAGGTGCTGCTCCAGCAGACCGCGCGGCGGGAGCTCCACCAGATACTCGGCGACATGGATGCCACGGGGCTCGAGCTCGAGCACCTCAACGGTCTCGCGCTTCTTGCCGGCGCAGAGGATGAGGCCGATGGGCTTCTCTTCACCCTCTTGCCGTTCATGGCGATCGAGCCAGCGCAGGTAGAGCTCCATCTGGCCGGCATCCGCGGGCTTGAAGTCGCCGATTTTCAGCTCGATGACGACCAGCCGCCGCAAGCGGCGATGGTAGAACAGGAGATCCATGTAGTAGTCGTCGCCATCCAGCGTGATGCGCTTCTGGCGTTCGACGAAGGCGAAGCCGATGCCGAGCTCCAGGAGAAAGGACTCGATCTCGCGCAGCAGAGCGTCCTCCAGATCCCTTTCGCCGTAGGTATCCCGCAGGCCGAGAAAGTCGAGCACATAGGGATCCCGGAAGACCAGGTCGGGAGTGAGCTGGTCTGCGCTCGTAGAGCATGCTGTCGATCCGCGAGCGCAAATCTCGTACGCTCCAACGCTCGATGCGGCACATCTCGGCGTAGGAGTTCCGTTGGAGCGGGACCTTCAGTGGAAGGATGGCAATGAGGTGGGTCCAGGTCAATTGTCGTATCAGTGATACGACAATCTCCCGATCCGGGAAGACCTCCGCGAGCTGCACCATCCGTCGAAGGTTCTTCTCGCCGAAGCCACGGCCGAATTCCAGCTCCAACTGTGCGGAGAGCGCCAGCACAATCTCGGCACCATACTCAGCACGCTTCTCCTGGAGAATCTCCCGCTGGATGCGGTCACCGACCTGCCAGTAGAGCAGCGTCAGTCCGGCATTGACCGTCCGGGCGGTCTGTTGCCGGGCTTCGAGGATGAGGCTGCGCACCTCGGCCAACAGGCCGTTGGACCGGGTCCTGGTCTTCGAAGGAGCGAGGTTCTTGGACGTGGATCGCTTCGGGCTCAGACCGATCCGCCTTTCCAGAGTCGTTTTATGCCGCGCCGTTACTTCTGTCGCGAGTATACCGCACGGCCATCGCCATGGGGATTTCGCTAGGATCCGGATCGATGAGGAGGGGACGGCATGAACATCGCGATCCTGGGGGCCGGCGGCGTCGGCAGCTACTACGGCGGCACCCTCGCCCGCGCCGGCCATCGCGTGGCGCTGGTGGCCCGGGGCGCCCATCTGGAGGCCTTGCGGGAACGGGGGCTGGAGGTGCGCACGCCGGAGGGGGCTTTCACCGTGGCGGTCGAGGCGGTGGGCGATGCGGACGAGCTGCGGGACGTCGAGCTCGCGGTGGTCGCCGTCAAGAGCTACTCGCTGGCGGAGATCGCTCCGGCGGCCCGGCGGCTGGCGGAGCGCGGGGCGGTGGTCGTGCCGCTGCTCAACGGCGTCGAGGCCGCGGACCGGCTGATCGAAGCCGGCGTGCCAGATGAGCGGGTGTTGGGCGGGCTGACCGAGATCAGCGCGGTGCGGATCGGGCCGGGTATCGTCGAGCGCCGCAGCCCGTTCCAGCGGGTGGTCGTGGGCGAGCGGAAGGGCGGCATCTCGGAGCGGGCGGAGCGGATCGCCGCCGCCTTCCGGGAGGCCGGCGCGGAGGCCCGGGCCTCGGACGACATCACGGCCGATCTCTGGCGGAAGCTCGCCTTCATCGCCACCATGTCCGCCGCCTGCGGGCTGGCTCGCACGTCCATCGGGCCGGTCCGCAGGGCGCCGCTGGGAAATCTGCTGATCGAGCGGGCGCTGCGCGAGGTGACCGCCGTCGGCCGTGCCCGCGGCGTGGCCCTGCCGGAGGACGTGGAAGCCAAGATCCTCGGCTTCGTGAGCGGGCTGTCCGACGGCATGCGGCCGAGCTTCCTGCTCGACCTGGAATCCGGCGGCCCCACGGAGATCGACGATCTGTGCGGCGCGGTCTCCCGGCTCGGCCGCCAGGCCGGCATCGAGACGACGGTGCACGATGTGGCCACGGCGGCGCTGAGCGCGGGACGAGAAATCTAGGGCAGCCGCTACGCCAGCAGCCATTCGAGGACGGCCGGATCCTCGTAGGTGCGGCTCCAGGCGTCGTGGCCGGCGTCGGGGTAGATCGTCACCTTCACGTTGCCGCCGCAGCGCTCCAGGCGCTTGCCGAGCGTCTCGGACCAGGAGACGGGGATGACGTCGTCCTGGCGGCCGTGGACGATCCAGACCGGCACGTCCTTCAAATCAGACACGGGCAACTGGAATCGGGATCGGCCAGCAGGCCTGGCCGGAGCTCCCATCTCTTGACTTCCCCTACTCTAGGGGCGCATCTTTGATAGAGCAAGACGAGGCTTTCTATGATTGCGATCGGAGTTTTCTATGAATGACTTCGACGCTCTGTCGATCCGGGACCTCCGGGCGGTGATCGCGCTCGCCGAGCGTCTGCACTTCGGCCGGGCGGCGGAGGATCTG
>QHVW01000889.1 GCA_003223675.1 Acidobacteriota bacterium | reverse complement strand
GACATCGAGGAGACGGGGGTGGACGTGATGGTGGTGCTGCGCCATTACGGCATTCCGGACGACTTCCCCGACGCCGTGCTGGAGGAGGCGATGGCCCTCCCCTCCGACCCACGGCCGGAGGATTGGGCGGGGCGCGAGGATCTGCGGACCCAAGTGATCGTCACCATCGACGGCGAGACCGCCCGCGACTTCGACGACGCGGTGTCGATCGAGCGGCTGCCGGGCGGAAATTTCCGCCTCGGCGTTCACATCGCCGCCGTGGCCCAGTATGTGGAGGACGGCAGCGCGCTCGACCTGGAGGCCTACCGCCGGGGGACCAGCGTCTACTATCCCGAGCGGGCGGTCCCCATGCTCCCGGAGCGGCTGTCGAACGGCCTCTGCTCGCTGCGGCCGGGCGTGCCGCGCCTGACCCTCTCCGTCTTCCTGGAGCTCGACCGCGGCGGCCACGTGCTCTCCCGCCGCTTCGCCGAGACGGTGATCCAGAGCACCCGCCGCCTCACCTACACCGAGGTCCGGCGCGTGCTGGAGGAGCCCAAGGACACCGACGCCGCCGAGTACGGTCCGGTCCTGCCGGCGCTGCGGGAGATGGGGGAGCTGATGCGGATCCTCAACGCGGCCCGCACGGCGCGGGGATCGATCGATTTCGATCTGCCGGAGGGGGATGTGATCCTCGACACCGACGGCGAGATGGTCGGCATCCAGCCCGAGCAGCGGAACGTCGCCCACCGGCTGATCGAGGAATTCATGATCGCCGCCAACGAGGCGGTGGCCTTCGAGCTGGTGAGCCGGGAGGTGCCGGCCCTCTACCGCGTCCACACCCCGCCGTCTCCGGAGCGGCTGGAGGAGCTCCAGGAGCTGCTCGCCACCTTCGGGCTGAAGCTGCGGGGGGATCTCTACGACCTGCCGCCGGGGGCGCTCCAGGAGGTGACGCGGGCGGCCCAGGGGCGGCCCGAGGAGCACTTCATCTCCTCCGTGGTGCTGCGCACGCTCCAGCGGGCGGTCTACGAGCCCGAGTGCCTGGGGCATTACGCGCTCGCCTCCGAGTATTACTGCCACTTCACCTCGCCGATCCGGCGCTATCCGGACCTGATCGTCCACCGCCAGCTCCGCGCCCTCCTCCGGGGGCAGGCCGAGGAGCAGTCCGCGCGGATGCGGATCGCCGAGCGCCTGCCGGACATGGCCGAGCACACCAGCCGCATGGAGAGGAGAGCCGAGCAGTCCGAGCGCGACCTGCTGCAGTGGAAGAAGGTGCGCTTCCTGGCCGGCCGCGCCGGGGAGACCTTTCCGGGGAGGATCACGGGGGTCCAGCCCTTCGGCCTCTTCGTGCAGCTCGACGGCTACTACGTGGACGGCCTGGTGCCGATCCGCACCATGGCGGACGACTACTACCGCTACGAGCCCGAGGCGCACCGGCTGGTGGGGGAGCGCAATCACCGGATCTTCCGGCTGGCCGATCCCGTGGAGGTGGTGCTCGTGGGGGCCTCGCCCCGGGTGCGGGGGTTGGACTTCAAGCTCAAGGACATGCTGGAGCCCGCCGCCCGCCCGGCGGCGCCGTGGTGGGACGAGGAACGCAAGCCGGCGCGCGCACCCCGGGAGCCCCGGGAACGGGAACGGAAGCGGCGGCGGTAAGGTGGTCGCTAGGATAGAGTCCCGCCCATGCCGCTGACCCCCACCGTCGCCATCGTCGGCCGACCGAACGTCGGCAAGTCGACCCTGTTCAACCGCCTGCTGGGGCGGCGGCACGCGATCGTCCACGATCTGCCCGGCATCACCCGCGACCGCATCACGGATACCGTCGAGCTGGCCGAGGACCGTCCGATCCAGATCGTGGATACCGGAGGGCTGGTGCCGGGGGACGATCCGCTGGGGCTCAACCAGCAGGTCTTCCTGGCCGTCGAGGAGAGCGACCTCCTCCTCTTCGTCGTCGACGGCAAGCAGGGGCTGGTCTCCGCGGACGAGGAGGTCTGGTCGCACTTCCGGCGCTTCAACAAGCCCACCGTGCTGGTGGTCAACAAGGCGGACACCAACGAGGCGAAAAACCGCTTCGCCGAGTTCTACAGCCTGGGGATCGACCGCCAGCTTCTGATCTCGGCCGAGCATGGCGCCGGCATCGGCGACCTGCGTGAGGCGCTGGCCCTGGCGCTCCCCGAGATCCCGGACATCCCGGTCCCCCCCGACGCGCCGGCGATCGCCATCGTGGGGCGGCCCAACGTCGGTAAATCCTCACTGCTCAACAAGATCTCCGGCCTGAACCGGGCCTTGGTCTCGCCCGTGGCGGGCACCACCCGCGATCCGGTCGACACCCTGATCACCCGTGGGGACAAGTCCTACCTGCTGATCGACACCGCCGGCATCCGGCGCCGCAGCCAGGTCTCCGGCGCCCCCGAGGAGCTGGCGGTGATGATGGCGCGCCGCCAGATCGAGCGCTGCCAGGTGGCCGTGCTGGTGATCGACGCCGCGGCGGGGGTGACCAGCAGCGACCTCGCCATCGCCGGGAGCATCTGGGAGCTGGGGCGGGCGGCGGTGGTGGCGATCAACAAGTGGGACCTCCTGGACGAGGAGCGGCGGGAGAAGCTGGAGCTCTCCTTCGAGCGGCTCGACGAGCTGCTCGCCTCGCCGGGGCGGGTCAACGTCTCGGCCCTCAGCGGCCGGGGGATCGACAAGCTCTGGGGGCCGATCGACAAGGCGCTGGCCGCCTACCACCTCAAGCTCGGCACCGGCCAGCTCAACCGGCTGTTCGAGGACTTCATCCGCAAGGTGGCCCCGCCCGCGCTCGGCGGCGCCCCCTGGCGGCTCTACTACTCCACCCAGGTCTCGACCGCGCCGCCCACCTTCATGCTCTTCGCCAACCGCGCGCTACCCAGGAACCACCACTACCGGCGCTACCTGGAGAACCGCCTGCGCGAGTCGCTCGACCTCCCCGGCGTGCCGGTGCCCGTCATGATTCTGCTGAGCGCGCTTCTGGTCCTCCCCGGCTGCCGGCGCGAGCCGAAGCGGCCCGCCGCGAAAGGGACCACGGCTCTGATGGACCAGGCCGCCAAGGCGCCGGCGTACAAGCCGCCGGCGGATGGCCGTCTCACCCGGCGCCAGATCGGGATGTATCTGGAGGTCCAGCGGCGCGAGCGGGAGATCCGAAAAAAGAATCCGTCGACCGTCGACCTGCTCGTGGCCCAGAACCTGGGTTACAACCCCAAGGAGTACGCCTGGGTGCGGGACCGCGTCCAGGACGCGGAGATGCTCCAGACGACGCAGGCCCTGAGCCGGCAGGTGGCGGCGGCCCGGCAGGCCATCCTCGCCCGGCTCCGCCAGCAGCGGGAGACGGCGAAGAGCGCGGATGAGCGGGCCGAGATCGACAAGCAGATCCGGGAGCTGGAGACCCCTTCCGGAGCGGACAAGGCCGATCCGGTCCGGGAAGCCAACGCCGCGCTGCTCGCGGAGGCCCGTCATGGACAGTATTGACAGTAAAGAAGATCGCTGGGCCCGCCGGCTGGTCTGCTCGAAGACGGGGGTGACCGCGCCGCTCGACGAGCCGGCCTTCGTCTCGCCGGCCGGGGCGCCCTGGATGGTCGAGTACGATCTCGATCCCGACAAGGGGGAAGCCCTGCGCCGCGCTCTGCCGGGCCGGCCGTGGACCCTCTGGCGCTACCGCGAGCTGCTGCCGGTGGCCGACTTCGCCGGCCGGGTGGATCTGGGGGAAGGGGCCACGCCGCTCGTCCGCCTGCGCCGCTTCGCTCCGGAGGGGATCGAGCTCTGGCTCAAGGACGAGTCGGGCAATCCCACGGGGTCGTTCAAGGCCCGCGGGCTGTCGCTCGCCGTCAACCGCGCCCGGGAGCTGGGAGCGCCGGGGGTTCAGCTCGCTAGCGCCGGCAACGCCGCCCTGGCGCTCACGGCCTACGCGGCGGCGGCCGGGCTGCGGGCGCGGGTGGCCTTGCCCGAGGATACGCCGCGCACCGTCTTCGAACGCTGCCGGGAGTATGGCGCCGAGGTGCTCTCCAGCCCGGGGACGCTGGTCGAGGCGGCGAAGCTGCTGGAGGAGGGGAAGGAGCGCTTCTGGGGCCTCTCGACCCTGCGCGAGCCCTATCGGGCGGAAGGGAAGAAGACGATGGGTCTGGAGCTCGCCGAGCAATTCGGCTGGGAGCTGCCGGACTGGATCATCTACCCTTTGGGTGGCGGCACCGGCATCGTGGGGATGCACAAGGCCTTCGCCGAGCTCGAGCGGCTGGGGCTGATCGGCCCCAAGCGGCCGCGCTTCGTGGCCGTCCAGGCCGCCGGCTGCGCGCCGATCGTGCGCGCCTGGGAGGCCGGCCAGGACGCCGCGGAGCCGTGGGAGAATCCGGACACCCGGGTCTGGGGCCTGCGGGTGCCGCGGGCCATCGGCGACTTCCTGGTCCTCCGGGCCCTCTACGAGACCGGCGGCAGCGCCATCGCGGTGGACGAAAAGCGCCTCGACGGCATCACCGGCTGGACCGCCGAGCACGAGGGGCTGCGGGTCGGGCCCGAGGGGGCCGCCGCGCTCGCCGCGGTCGAGGATCTGGAGGCCGCCGGGGCCTTCTCACCGGGCGAGCGGGTCGTGGTTTTCCAGACCGGCGATCCCGCCAACTATGTCTGATGAGGATTCTGGATGAGCTGATGAGCCATGGCGTGGTCTCCGCCGCCGTGGCGCTCATCGCCACGCGCGAGGAGATCGAGATCGAGGAGGCGGTTGGGGAGGCTCCGGCGGGGATCGCCACCCGCTTCGACTTCGCCTCGGTCACCAAGCCGGTCGTCTCGACCCTCGCCCTGGTCCTCGACGCCGAGGGCTCATTGCCGCTGGCAACCCCGGTCGGCGACGTCTGGTCCGAGGCGCATGCGCGGCTCGCCCGGCGCCCTCTCGCCGATCTGCTCCGCAACCGTTCGGGGCTGGCGGCATGGACGCCGCTCTACCACCGTTGCCGGAATCTGGACGAAGCGGCGGAGCTGATCGTGCGAGGAGGGACGGACGGCGATCTCGTGGGGGCCCGGGCGGACACGTACAGCGATCTCGGGTTTCTCCTCTACGGCCGGGCGGCGGAGCGCCGCCTGGGGGTGCCGCTGATGGCTCTGCTCCGCGAGCGCGTCCTCGGTCCGCTGGGGATGGACGGGGTGGAGGGGACGCCCGGAGAGCGGCCGGACCTGGCCGCGTCCCGCATGGGCACCGGGCAGGAGGTGAGGCTGGCGGCGAAGCTTGGAGAGACCTGCGGGCACGCCGGCCTGTTTGGCGGCGCCCGCGATCTCTGGAAGCTCGGCGCGGAATGGCTGGCGCCGGGACGTTTGTTGAAGCCGGAGGGGGTGGCCGCAGCTCTTGGAGGAGGCGGCCGGTTCGCCCTGGGCTGGTGGCGGAGATCGCTCCGCGGCAGCGCCGGGAAGGCGCTCTCCCCCTCCGCATTCGGTTTCACCGGTTTCGCAGGCAACAGCTTCTGGATCGACCCCGAGAAGGGCCGGATCTTCGTGCTCCTCGGCTCGCGGATCGATCCGTTCATCGACATCAACCGCTGGCGCCGCCGCTTCCATTCGGCCGCGTCCGCGAGAGGGAGAATCCGCTGATGGAGATTTGTGATCTGGTCCTGGTCGACGGGGTGCGCACCCCGACGGCCGAATACAACGGCTCCTTCGCCGACGTTTCCGCGATCGACCTCGGGGCGCACGCGGCGCGGGCCCTGTTCGCGAAGGCGGGCATCGATCCCAAAGAGATCGACCATACCGTCGTGGGCAACGCCCTGCAGACCTCGCCGGACGCCATCTACGGCGCCCGCCACGTGGCGCTCAAGGCCGGGGTGCCCAAGGAGGTGCCGGCGCTCACCGTCAACCGCCTCTGCGGCTCCGGCGTGCAGTCGGTGATCTCGGGCGCCCAGGCGATCCTCACCGGCGACGCCACCACCTGCCTGGTGGGCGGCATGGAGAACATGTCGCAGGCGCCGCACGTGATCTGGGGCGCCCGCCGCGGCTTCAAACTGGGGCAGGGGCAGCTCCAGGACCTCCTGATGGTCGCCCTGATGGACACCTATTGCGGCTGCTACATGGCGCAGACGAGCAACAACCTGGCCCGCGACTATGGGATCAGCCGCGAGGAGCAGGACCAGTTTGCCATCCGCTCCCAGCAGCGGGCCGGCGAGGCCTGGAAGTCCTGCAAGATGAGCGAGGAGGTGGCGCCGGTCGAGGTGGGGAAGGGGAAGCGGGCCAAGGTCATCGACAAGGACGACCACCTGCGCCCCGAGACCACCATGGAGGATCTCGCGGGGCTCCCCACGGCGTTCGACAAGGACGGCTTCGTCACCGCCGGCAACGCCTCGGGGATCGTGGACGGCGCGGCGATGATGATCCTCTCGACCGCGGAGAAAGCGCGGGAGAAGGGTTGGAAGCCGCTCGGCCGCATCCTCTCCTGGTCGGTGGTGGGAGTCGACCCCTCGCGCATGGGGATCGGCCCGGCGCCGGCCATCCGGGCGGCGCTCGGCAAGCTCGGCATGGAGCTCAAGGACGTCGACCTCTTTGAGATCAACGAGGCGTTCGCCGGGCAGATCCTGGCCGTGATCAAGGATCTGGACCTCGACGTGGACAAGCTCAACGTCAACGGCGGCGCCATCGCCCTCGGGCATCCGCTGGGGGCGAGCGGCACCCGCCTGCTGATCACCCTGCTCAAGGAGCTCAACCGCCGCGGTGGCGGCCGGGGCGTCGCCTCGGCCTGCATCGGCGGCGGGCAGGGGATCGCGATGGTGGTCGAGGCCGCCGCTTGATCGATCTCACCGGGCGCCGGGTGGTGGTGACGGGCGGCAGCCG
>QHVW01000888.1 GCA_003223675.1 Acidobacteriota bacterium | reverse complement strand
TTCCTCAAAGGGGCTCAGAAACCGCGCACCGGATCGAACGGCGTGACCTGCTCCAGGCGCCCGTCGCGGAACCGGTAGACCCGGCCGGCCTCGAAGTACCACCAGGAGGACTCCAGGTAAGACGGATACCGCACGTTGCGGATGCGGTCCGGCCGGCCCATCTCCTGGTAGACCTTGCGCTGGTCGTCCGTCTTGATCGAGGCCAGGAACTGGCGGAAATTATCCAGGAACTGACGGTTGTCGATGGTGACCGCCACCACCGCCGGAGAGCCCGCCTCCACACGGCGGGTGATCTCCTGGCGCGCCAGCTCCTGCACCGTGTCCCCCGTACGCCCATTTTCCAGGCGGGAATGGACCGGGACTCCGGCCACCAGCTCGAAGTGATTGAAGTAGCTGTCCCACGGCCACTCGAGCGTGTAGTTGCCGCGGGCGTCCGTGACGGCGCTCACCCGCCGGACGTCGGGATCGGCGGTCCGGCGGAGATTCCGAGCGGCTGCCCCTGGGCGTCGGCGACGATGCCGGTGACCTGGATGCGCTGCCCCTGATCGTAGCGGACCGCCGCGGCGGGCCTGGGCGTAAGAATTGCCGCCAGCAGGCAGAGCAGCCCGGCGAGGGCCGCGAGGACGGGTGCCCTTCGGTGGAGACTCTTCACTGGGAGCGGTAGTTCGTAAAGTTGAGCGGGACGTCGAGGTCCAGCGCCTTGAGCGCCGCGATGACCGTCTGGAGGTCGTCGCGGTTCTTGCCGGAGACCCGCACCGAGTCCCCCTGGATGGCGGCCTGCACCTTGAGCTTCTTCGTCTTGATCTCGGCCACGATCTTCTTGGCCGTCTCCGTGGGGATCCCCTGCTGCAGGGTGATCCGCTGGCGGGCCCGGCCGTGGCTGGCGGGCTCGACCTTGCCGTAGCGCAGCGACTTCAGGTTGACCCCGCGCTTGACCAGCTTCGACTGCAGCACGTCCACGCACTGCTGGAGCGTGTAGTCGTCCGCCGCCTCCATGGCGATCTCCTCCCCTTCCAGCTTCAGCTCCGCCGCCGCCTTCTTCAGGTCGTAGCGCTGGCCGATCTCCTTGTCGGCCTGCTGCACGGCGTTGCGGACCTCCTGGAGGTCCACGTTGGAGACGATGTCGAACGAATTCTCGGCGGCCATGTGTCGTCAATCATTCATGCAAAAGACGATCCGGATCTCTCCGGTCGGCGCCATTATATGGAAACCGGGCCGGGGGGCCTACTGCGTCCCCTCCACCCACCGCACGTTCCCTGGCGGCGAGAAGCTCCCCTGGCGGGAGAGGCCCTGATAGCCGGTGATCTCGAAGCGGGTGAGGTTCCCCTCGCGGTCGTGATAGGCCACGGCGACCACCCGGCGGCTCTGGGGATCGACGGTGAGCGTGGCGTCGGTCAGCGTGGAGACGTCCTTCTTCTTGGGCACGAGGGCGATCTCGACCTTCCCCCCCTCGACCGATCTGGCGGTGGCCTGATAGCGCGACTTCAGCTCGTCGACGCCGAGGAGGAGCAGGTCGAGCCCGGGCTCGTTCTTGCGGTCCACCCGGTAGCGATGGCCGGTGGGGTCCCCCTCGTTCCAGGCGTGGACCGTGCCGCCGCAGAGCAGGAAGCTCTTGGGGAAGGGGTTGGTGTAGTCCCACCGCATGCAGTCCGGCAGGGAGAGGGCGAGGCGCCCCGACTCCTTGTCCCCCGAGGAGAACCCGGCCGCGGTGAAGGTCTGCGTGAAATCAGCCCCCGTCGGCCCGCCCTCGACCAGGCTCTGGCGCACGGTCTTCAACGTCGTCCAGGGATCGGCCTCCTGCGCGAAGGCCGGCAGGGCGGCGAGGGCGAGGGCGGCGAGGAGAAGGTGCGGTGGTCTCATGGTGGTCCTCCTGCGCGTGTAACAGGTTGGGGCGGGGGGAAGCTTCCCGGGGGCCGGGGCCGCCGGGGCGTTCTGCTCTCCGAAGCCTCACCCCCTGGCCCCCTCTCCACTTCGTGGAGAGGGGGAACGTGCTCGGCAAGCTGCCTCAGATGGGTCCTCCCTCTCCATTTCATGGAGAGGGAGATAGAGGGTGAGGCTTCAGAGGGCAGGCGACCCCAGCCACCTCAGCCCTGCCGGAGCCCCCCTCAATGCCGGAAATGCCGCACCCCCGTGAGCAGCATCGCCATCCCGGCCTCGTCCGCCGCCGCGATCACCTCGTCGTCGCGCTTGCTGCCGCCGGGCTGGACCACGGCGGTGATCCCGGACTGGGCCAGCACGTCCAGCCCGTCGCGGAAAGGGAAGAAGGCGTCCGAGGCGGCGACGCAGCCGGCCACGGGGAGCTGCGCCTTCTCCACGGCGAGACGGCAGGAATCCACCCGGCTCATCTGGCCGGCGCCGATCCCCACCGTCTGATCGGCGTTGGCGACCACGATGGCGTTCGACTTCACATAGCGCACCACCCGCCAGGCGAATTCCAGGGC
>QHVW01000887.1 GCA_003223675.1 Acidobacteriota bacterium | reverse complement strand
ACCACCAGGTCTTCCGGGGGAACCGGGAGGCGGTGCAGCGGATCACGCTGACCGGCGGGTCCGAAGGGCCGGTCGTGCTGGCGCGGCGCCGGGGGGGCTTCTGGATGGAGCGCCCCGTCGCCGACCGGGCCGACCGCGATCTGGTGGACGGCCTGCTCTCGGATCTGACCGGCCTCACCGCCGATCGTTTCCTCGATGGTCCCCAGAATCTCGCGGCGCTGGGGCTCAATCCGCCGAAAGGCGCGGTGGACGTGGTCTTTTCGGACGGCACGCCGCCGGCGCGCGTGGAGTTGGGGAATGCCGTGACCGGCCCGGCGGCGCCCGAGGGGCAGCCGGCCGGCGAGCTGGCCTACGGCAAGATGGGGGACACGGTTTTCCAGGTCCGCACCCGTCTGGGCGAGTCGGTGCGGCGGGCTCCCATCGACTGGCGGGCGCTTCAGCTCTCCCTCTTCGAGGTGCACGACGTCGACTCCGCCACGGTGCGGGACGGCGGTGGGGTCCTGTCGCTGACCCGCTCCGGCACCGACTGGAAGCGGGGGGACACCCTCATCTCCTATCTGCCGGTGAGCGATCTCTTCTTCGCCGTGACCGGCGCGCGCGCCCAGCGGGTGCTGACTCCGGCGGAGGCCGCCGGTCTCACCAGGCCGCTGCTCACCTTCGAGCTGCACGGCAAGGAGCTGGGGGATGAGACGCTGACCCTCTATCCGCTGATCAAGGACGGGGTTGCCCCCTCCCTATTTTCAGAACAGAGGGGTTGGGGAGTGAGGGCTCGCCCCGAAGGGGCGCTCTACGGCGGCGGACCCTCCCCCTCCGGCGGCCTCGGACCGTCCGGCGGCGGTCCTTCTCCGTCCCCCTCGCCTTCCGGCGGCGGTCCCCCCTCCCTCTGCTCCATCCTCTCCATCCTCCGTTGCCGGAAGCGGTCGAGGATGCCTCCCGGCCGCCGCTTGGGGGGTGGGGCGCCAGGAGTCCCAATGCCGGGGCCGGGATTGGGCAGGCGCAGGCGGCCGACGATCTTCAGGTACTCCTTCTCCTTCTCGGGTCCCAGCAGCTCACGGGTGGAGAGGATGTTGTTGACCAGCGCCCGCTCCAGGGCCATGTGGATCCGCGACGACTCGGCGAGCAGGGCCTCGACCCGCTGGCGGTCCGGAGTCGGCCGGGTCACCTCGCGGCGGATTTCGCGGTGGACCTCGTTCATCTGCAGGCGCTGCCGGGTGGACTCCTGGTAGAGGTTCCACTGGACGTCGAGAAACCTGCGGCGCTGGTCCCCTTCGAGCTTCAGGCGGTCGGCCAGGCGGCCCAGCCGGGGGACGGGATCGACGTTGGGATTGGCATTGGGATTGGCGGGATTCTGTCCCCCCTGCGGTGGACGCCCATCCTGCGCCGGAGGCGGCCCGGGCCGGTGCGCCGCGATCGTCGCGAGGATACCCACGTTGAGCCCCACCGAGAGGAGCAGGCCGATCACCAGCCACCAGCGGATCATCGCTCGATCTCCGCGCTCCCGGAGGTGGAGGAGGCCGAGGTGGCGTCCTCGATCACGTCCCAATAGCCGTCGGCGAGGTTGTACTCGGAGCCGGAGAGGGAGGAGACGGTGGCGGACGCGGAGTCCGCGGACGCCGTCTCGGACGCCGGCCAGCTCCGG
>QHVW01000886.1 GCA_003223675.1 Acidobacteriota bacterium | reverse complement strand
AGCCCTGGGCGAACCTCCGCAGCACGGTGATCTTCCGCGACCGCTCGCCGTCCGTGCTCCAGAGCTCGTAGGCCTGATTCTCCGGACGGAGGGAGCCGAAGAGGGCGAGGGAGCCGGCGAAGCCCACCTCCGAGAAATGCCCCGCGGCGCGGTGCGTTCCGGCGGGGGTGCCGTCGGTCACCCACAGCTCGTCTCCCGCCCAGTAGTAGTTGGCGTCCTCCCGCGGGTAGGCCCGGAAGTAGGTCTTGCCAGACGGGTCTGGGAAGGCATCTTTGAGGGAGTCGACGGGACGGATTCCCGAGCACTCTCCCGGGCAGGCGTCGACCAGGCGGCGGGTGCCGGGGCCGGTGCCGTCGGTGATCCAGGCCTCTTCGCCATGGAAGGGGTCCTTGCCGATGAACAGCCAGGTGGCTGGGCCGGGAGCCGTCAGGGAGCCCGCGAATTCCGGGCAGCCGCCGTCGCAGCCGGTCAGGGGGGCCGCCCGGGTGAAGCCGTCGTCCACCGTCCAGAAGGTCTCCGGCTGGCCGGGAGGAGCGGAGAGGAAGAGCCAGTGCCCGCCGATCCGCTGGAGGTTGAGCACCGGGTCGGCCGCCGCCGGCAGCTCGATCAGCGGCCGGGTGCCGGGCCGGGTGCCGTCGCTGCGCCAGATCTCGGCGTTGTGCCCGGGACGGTGGGCAAAGAAATAGACGGCGTCGCCGAAGGCGGCCATCGAATCGATGTCCGGAGTGTCGCAGACGGAGTCGGGAAAAGGCGAGCAGGAGCCCGGAGGGAAGTGGGCCAGAAGGCGGGCGCTCCCTGGTGTCCCCTCGGTCACCCAGAGGTCCTGGCCCGTCTCGCCGGAGGCGAAAAAGACGTGGGAGGGGGTGGCCACCACAGGGTATCCCGAGGCCTCGCCGAGGAGGACCGTACCCTCCGGGGTACCGTCGGTGCTCCACAGGCCGACGCGGCTCAATCCCGGCTGGGCCACGAAGAAGAGCCGGTCGCCGCGGACCGCGAAGCTGTGGGCGTTGACGAAGGAGAGGTCTCCGGCTCCCTTCAGCTCCCCGGTGCCCGCGGGGGTGCCGTCGCTGCGCCAGAGGCCGCATTGCAGGCTGGGAGAGCAGGCGTTGAAGAAGAAGAACGAGCCGCTCGGCGGAGCCTGGATCTCCACCGGGCGGAGGGTGCCCA
>QHVW01000885.1 GCA_003223675.1 Acidobacteriota bacterium | reverse complement strand
GCGAAGGGAGTGTCGTCGGTCATGGGTATCGGCAGGCTTTCTCGCCGAACGGCGCGGGGCCGTTCCAGGGCGTGAGGGAGGTTGGCGCGTTTGCGGCCTAGGAGAGTCTACGCCGCGGTTGGATGGGGGGTCAACCGGAGCGGGCTGTTGAGGGATGGCCTGTAGGGGCGGCCCTATGTGGCCGCCCTGGGTGGGGGAAATTCCCAACCGGACCAGCCCCCGCCCAGGGCGGCCACATAGGGCCGCCCCTACAAAGGGATCTGACAGGACACCTAGAACGGGTTCCCGATATTGAAGAACAGCGCGTACGACGGCTCCCCATGCTCGCGGTTGAGCTTGAAGCCGATGCCGGCGCGGACGGGGCCGATGGGCGAGTTGTAGCGGGCGCCCAGGCCGATGCCGTTCTTGACCTCGGCCAACCGGATGGCGCGCCAGTCGGGCCAGACGTTACCGCTGTCGAGAAAGAGCACGCCGCCGAAGGCGCCGGCGATCGGGAAGCGGTATTCGAGATTGATCAGCAGCAGGCCGTCGCCGCCCACGGGGACAAACCCGCCGCCGTTCGGGTTGCGGATGAGCGTCTCGCCGCGGATGCCCAGCTCGTCCTGCCCATAGGCGCGGTGGGTGGCGTCCCCGCCGGCGAAGAAGCGCTCGGCGATCGGCACGTTGCGGCTGGGGAAGTCGAGCACGATGCCCCCCGAGGTGGGGATCGCCTTGTAGGGCTGGATGGTGCCCAGGCGGGCGCTCCCCACCAGCACCCCGGGACGGCCCAGGTTGTAGTACTGGGTCTCTTGGAGGAAGACCTTGAGGAACTCGGTGTCGGTGCTGAACGCCGGCAACGGGAAGGCGTACTGGATCTGCGCCAGCGAGCTCCAGCCGCGGGTGGGCGAGATCGGGTCGTCCCGGTGGTCGAGGAAGAAGCTCGGCACGAAGCTGGTGACGTAGTAGGGCTGGTCGAGCCGTTCGATCTGGTTGGAGGCGATGCCGGGATTGACGCTCGGCTCGACGATCCGGTAGTCGAAGCCGAGGCTGTAGCGGCGGTTGCTGTAGACGCGCACGGCCTCGATGCGGGCCCCGTAGCGGGTGACCTCGTAGGGGCGGTCGGCCGGCGCCTCCTCCTCATAGTAGAGGTTCGAGGTGAGCGCGACCGGATGCTCGCCCAGATAGGGCTGGTTGAAGGTGAAGTGGAAGCGCTTGTCGCGCTGGCTCCAGCGCAGATCGGTGCGCAGGCTGTAGGCCCGCCCCCACACGTTGTTGTCGGCGAAGGCGAGCGAGCCCCGGAAGCCGGTCTCGGAGTCCCAGCCGAAGCCGTAGAGGATGCTGCGCGGCTTGCCCTCCTGGACCCGGATCAGCACGTCGCGCTCCGTCTCGTCGAGGCCGGCGGGGACGAGCTCCGCGTCCACCCGGGAGAAGATGCCGAGCTGGTAGAGGTTGCGCTCGACCTCGAAGAGCCGGGTCTGGCTGACCGGGTCGCCATGGCGCAGGTCGAGGGTGCGGCGGATCACGTCTCCTTGAGTGCGCTGGTTGCCGCGCACGAGGATGCGGTCCGCCACCTGGCGCGGTCCTTCCAGCACCTCGACGGTGAGGTCCACCAGGGTATGGTTCGCGTGCCACTCCTGGCGGGCGGAGACCTGGGCGTGGCTGAACCCCTTGGCCGCGTACTGGGTGCGGATGTAGTCCAGTGTGTTGTCCAGCAGAACGGGGTGGAACCCGCCGAGCTCGCGGAGCTTGAGGTCCTTGCGCAGCTTCTCGAGATCGAGCGCCACGATCCCCTGGAAGGTGAGACTCGCCACGCGCTCCCGCGGCCCCTCCTTGACGGGAATGACGAGGCGCAGGTCCTGCCCCTGGCGCTCGACCTGCGGCGGACCGATCTCGGCCCGCGTGTATCCGCTCAAGGCGTAGTAGCGCTGGAGGCTCTCGACGTCCGCGTCGAGGTCCGCCTGCACGAGCCGGCCGCTCCCCCGCCGCAGGAGGCTGGGCAGCGAGGTCGTCATCAGGTCGCGCAACCGGGCGTCGGAGATCTCCGCGTTCCCCTGGAAGACGATCTCCCGCAGCGTGTAGACCGGGCCGGGGACGACGTCGATGGTGAGCATGAGCTGGCCGTCCACGGTCTTTTCTTTGGTTTCGACCCGCACGTCGTAATGCCCCTGCCGCTGGTACCAGGTCTGGATGCG
>QHVW01000396.1 GCA_003223675.1 Acidobacteriota bacterium | reverse complement strand
CGGCGGCGTACCCCTTGAGCAGGTCGACGATCTCCTCGTAGGGGTGCAGCCGGTTGAAGGTGGCGTTGGGCGGGTTGCCCTGCGGCTTCAGCGGCGCCGCGGCGCGGAGCGCGGGAGGCGCCGCGATGATCGCCGCGGCCACCAGGACGGATCTCAGGGTGCGAATTCTCATGGCGCTCAGGCTCCCTTCCCCACCGTGGTGGTCTTCTGGTCGCGGCCGGCATTGTCGGTGGTCACGTCGACCACCACGCGGGCGCCGGGCCGGGCTCGCACGAGCCACTCGCCCGTGAAGGTGCCGGTGGTGCCGTCGAGCCGCTCGGAGGTGGCGAAGTTGTAGCCGTTCACGAGGTCGACCCCCTGGCCGGTCTGCAGGGTCAGCCGCGCGGGGAGGTGGACCTTGGCGCGCTCCGCCTGCTTGGTGTGGGTGGCGAGATAGCCGCGGTTGCCGGCCACCGCCTTGACCCGGTAGACGCCGCCGCCGAGATCGGTCACGGTGAGCGAGAGGATCTCGACCTTCGGCAGCTTGCGCGCCATGTCGAGCACCGTCTCGGTGTGGACCGCCAGCGCGGGCTTGAGGAGGGGCAGCGGCGGATTGAGCTCGATGAAGGGATCGAGACCGCCCACCTCGGCCCTGGTGCCGTCAGGCAGGGTGACGGGGGTCCAGGGGGCGAAAGCGCCCGGCGCGTTGGCGTCCACCCAGGCGAGCACCTCGCGCTCGCGCGCGCCGGCCTCACCCCCCTTGCCGCCCGCCGCCGCGGCTCCTCCACCACCCATCTGCTTCATGCGGTCGATCATCGCCTTGGGAGTGAGCTGGCCCCCCCTCATCGCGCCGATCACCATCTTGGCGCTGAATTGCGGCGGCACCTTGTTGGCCTTGAGAAAGGCGTCGATCTTCTCCTCCCCCAGGGCCACGAAGTCGTCGGCGCTCATCGCCGCCACCTTGTCGGCCGTCAGCTCGTCGCCGCCGGCCGCCGCCTTCTTCTCGCCCTTGGGAACCCCCCAGACGTCGAGCTCCAGGGCCATGGCGCCGTACTGGTAGTAGAGCCAGGGGGTGAAGCCCCCCTTGCCATATTGCGCGCCCGGGCGGTCGGCGGCGAGGCCGGCCTTCTTCAGGCGCTCCTTGTAGGCCTCGGCGAGCTTGTCGAGGTAGGCCTGATCGCCGGGGTCCACCTTGGTGGCCGGGCCGGCGCCGAGGAACTGCTGGAGCTGCTCCTTGGTGACGTTGTTCTGGCGTACGAAGGGGAGGTTCTGGGCCACCTCCCAGACCTCGTCGATCGAATATTCCTTGTCCACCTCCAGGCCGATGAATTTGGCGGCCTGCGGCGGCAGCTTGAATTTCTGCGTGCCGAGGTCGCCGCCGCCGCCCAGGCTCTGGGGCGCCGCCAGCAGGTTGTTCGCGGGCCCGTAGACCACCGCCAGGGCGACGTTGCGGCGGCCGAGGAGGAAGTCCATCAGGGCGCGGGTCTCGGGCGCATAGCTCGACCAGGGGCCCGCCTCGGGCGTGGAGTAGGGGAAGGCGTGGGGAAAATTCTTGTCCGGCCAGACGCCGTCGGCGGCGTCCTCGTTGAAATCGCCGTCGCCGTCGTCGTCCTTCCCCTCGATCTCCACCCGGAAGGCGCCGGGCCGCTGCTCCATGGCATCGGCCTTGACGAGCACTCTGGGGTCGGCCGGATCGGCCAGCCAGCCGCCGGCCGGATCGGGGATCCGCATGCGGGTGATCATGCCGTCGCCGTTCAGGTCGTCCGGCGGGTCCTCGGCCGTGAGACCGTCGATGTCGTGATCGACCTTCATGTCGTTGCCGCCCCGGCGGACGCGCACCTTGGCGAAGATGGCGTCGTGAGCGTCGGGGTTGAGCGCCGGGGCCACGTAGAAGGTGGTGGTGGCGAGCAGCTTCGCCGTGGGGCTGCCGGCGGGCGCCTCGACCAGGCCGCGGAGCAGGTCGAGCGCCGCCTCGGTGCCGGCGTTGTGGAATCCGGCGATATTGCCGCCGACGAAGACCGCCGGCCGGAGATCGGGATCGGCGCCGCCGGGGCCGGCCACGCGGGCCACCCAGAGCGAGCGGCCGCCGGCCGACTGGCCGATGGCGATCAGCTTCACCGTGTCCGGATGTGCCTCCCGCCAGTCCTGAAGCTGCCGCTCGACGGCGGCGAAGGAGTGGTATTCCTGGTAATAAGCCTGGTAGCTCACGGCCGCGCGGGCCGGACCTCCGCCCAGGGCCAGCAGGCCGAGGGCGGCGGTGGCCGTGGCGGTCCGCAAACCGGAAAACGTGGCTCTCACTGGCACCTCCTCGAAAACAAAGGATGGATAGCCGGCGATGCGCCGGGCGGCAACTATACGCAGACGGCGGTGGAAGGTTGCGCCTCGAATCTGGCACGTCCCTTGCTGTAAGGGGGGAGCGCAGCCTACGGTCCATTCCGGGCCGGCACCCGAGCCGCAGGGCTCGAAGGAGAACAACCATGAAATCGACCCAGCTTGCAGCGTTGCTCCTGGTCTCCCTGCTGCCCATGGCGGCCTGTAAGTCGCACGAGACAGACAACGCGGCCGACACCGCGACCAGCGTACAGAATTCGGCCACGGCGCCGGCCGATCAGACCTCGCAGTCGACGTCGGGCGCGGTGACCCAGACCACCGAGCACGAGATCGCGGGCACCAGCAACGCCAACGATCTCAACCCGGTCAAGGCGCAGACGATGATCGATGACGTGACGATCGGCCACAAGGTGGTCGACGGCACGATCCCGCAGGCCGACCAGGGGGACGACTTCGCTCCCGGCCAGCCGATCTACATCACCATGAAGGTCGCCGACACGCCGGCCACCTCCAAGATCAAAGTGGCCTGGTACGGCCCGGGCGACACGAAGGTCTCCGACGAGGAGAAGTCGGTGCCGCGGGGCGCCAAGTACCTGAGCTTCTCGCAGACCAAGACCGCCTCCTGGGCCAAGGGCGACTACCGCGCCGAGGTCTGGATCGGCGACGAGAAGGTCAACACCCAACACTTCAACATCACGGACAAGAGCAAGGCGGGCAAGTAACCCGTCTCCGCTTCGGAATAGCCTTTTCTTTCTCCCACGGAACGGCGGTGCGGGGCGTGCCCGCGCCGCCGTTGCCGTTTTCAGCCGCAGATACAAATCGGTTACAAATAATTGTTCCAAATAAAAACGGCGGGGATCTCTCCACGCCGTTTCCGTCTCACCCTTGAAGGGCTTTCATTTCGGCGGTTTCACGTCCACCGTGGGCACCTTGACATCTTTCTTCTCGGTCTTGACGGTGGGCACGGTGACCTCCCGCTTCTCGCTGCCGACCGATACCGTCGGGGTCTGCACGTCGTACTTCGGGAGCTGTCCGCCCTTCGTGCTCACCTCGACCTCGGGCACCTTGCCCTCCTGCGTCTTGGTCACCTTGCAGCCGGTCGCCGGGACCGCCAGCAAGGCGGCGCCGAGCAACAACGGCGCCACCGATTTCTTGGGATTGAGAGCCATGGGAGCCTCCTTGTCTTGGTTTATGCTCACCCTTGGAGTGGTTGATTCGTACTGCTGGTCAAGGAGGTAGAAGTGCAAGGTCCGTTCCAATCTCGCTTTTTGGAAAGTTTTTCTTGCGGGGCGTCAAGCCCGGGCCCGGCGCCGGGGGGCGGCGAGGGTGACGTAGGCCATCTCGCGGTCCTCGCGCGCGGCGCGCAGCATCATGCCGCCGCGTTTCATGTCGCCGGCGCCCGCGAAGTCGCGCGGGAAGAGCAGGCGGTCGCCGAAGGTGGGGAGGAGCAGGTCCACGTACTTGGCCGTCGCCACGCTCCCCAGCAGCACCACCCAGGCGGACGGCGCGAGGTCCCGGAGCTGCTCCACGTGCTTCTTCATCGGCGCGCAGTAGGCCCGGCTCTTGAGGTCGACCGGCGTGCGGCGGAGCGTCTTCATCTCCTCCGGCGTGATCCGCCAGCTCGGCGGCACCAGCCCGAAGCCGGGCGCGATCACCAGGATGCCGTCGTCCGGCGTGCCGAGGGAGAGCTCCGGAGGGGGCGCGGCGAAGTGGCGGGCGTAGGTGATCTTTCCCCGGAAGTAGAGCGAGCTCATGAAGGTGAACGCCTCCTCGATCGTCACCCCCTCGGGGCCCCGATAGCGTTGCGCGGCGCCGAATCCGGCCCGCGGCGAGGTGAGCTGCCGGGCCCGCAGGCCGTCCGTGCTGGCGGGGGAGAGGAGGAAGATCCGGGGGCGGGGGTTGGCGACTTCCATACGGAAAGAGAGAACGAAAACGCGGAGGTTCCGCATTCCCGTTACGGGGCCTCACCCCTGGCCTTGTTGAGGTGTTATCGGACGGATCGGTCGGATCCGTCGGATCGCCCCGCGATCCAGCACCCCCCGAGCACCCGCGTCCCCTGGTAGAAGACGGCCGCCTGGCCGGGGGTGATGCCGCGCTGGGGCTCGGCGAAGTCGACCTCGACGCGCCCGTCCCCCTGGGGACGGATCAGGGCCGGCACGCCGGGATGGCGGGAGCGGATCTTCACCGTGGCCTCCACCTCCCCGGTCCGCTGGGGACCGATCCAGTGGAGCCGCTCGCCGCGGAGGCCCGGGGCCATCAGCTCCGACTCTTCTCCCACCACCACGCGGTTGCGCTCCGGCTCGATCTGGAGCACGTAGAGCGGGCTGGGGGCGGCGAGCCCGAGACCCCGGCGCTGGCCCACGGTGTAGCGGTAGTAGGGCTGGCCCGTGCCCAGCTCCTCGCCGCGGGCGTCCACCAGCACCGCCGGCTCGGGACTCACCGCCCCTGGAAGGCGGGCGGCGGCCTCGGCCTCCACGAATTCGCGCACGCCGCCGGAGACGAAGCAGACCTCCATGCTCTCCCCCTTCTCGGCCACCACCAGCCCGGCCTCGCGGGCGATCTCCCGCACCTGCGCCTTGGTCAGCTCGCCCAGCGGGAAGAGGGAGGCGGCGAGCTGCTCGCCGGTGAGCTCGAAGAGGTAGTAGCTCTGGTCCTTCCCCGTATCGACCGCGGTGTGGAGCTCGGGGCCGTCCGGACCCTGGAGGATGCGCGCGTAGTGGCCGGTCGCCACCCGGGTGGCGCCCAGCCGCCGCGCCCGCTCCAGCAGGAGGTCGAACTTGATCCAGGTGTTGCACCGCACACAGGGGCTGGGCGTGCGGCCGGCGAGGTAGTCGTCCACGAAGGGATCGACCACCTTGTCGCGGAACTCGCGGTCCATCCGCAAGGTGTAGTGAGGGATGCCCGCCTGCTGCGCCACCCGCCTGGCGTCGCCGAGGTCGAGGGCGCCGCAGCAGCGGCCGTGCGCCTCGGTCCCGGAGTGGTCCCAGAGGAGCATGGAGAGGCCCACCACCGGCCGGCCCTCCCGGGCCAGCTTCCAGGCGGTCACCGAGGAGTCGAGGCCGCCGCTCATGGCCACGGCGATCAGGCGCTCATTGATCCCCTGGAAAGTCACGCCACCGCCCTCCGCAGCTCGGCCACCTCGCGGGCCAGCGCGCCGAGGAAGGCGTCCACCTCCTCGCTCGTGTTGCCGATGCCGAAGCTCACCCGCAGGGAGGAGAGGGCCTCCTGGCGCGAGATCCCGACCGCGAGCAGGGTCTTGCTCGGCTCGACGCTCCCCGAGGAGCAGGCCGCGCCGGTGGAGACCGCGAAGCCGGCTAAGTCGAGCCGGATCAGCAGCGATTCTCCTTCCATAAAAGCGCCTTCCACCCCTGTGAACGCCACGTGCGAGGTGTTGGGCAGGCGCGGGGATTGCCGGCAGTGGACGATCGCGCCGGGGATCAGTCCCGGCAGCACCGCCTCGAAGCGGTCGCGCAGGGCGGCGAGATGGGCGGTGCGATGGGCCATCTCCTCCCGGGCCGCGGCGGCGGCGGCTCCCAGGCCCACGATGGCCGGCACGTTCTCGGTGCTCGCCCGGCGCCGCCGCTCCTGGCTGCCGCCCACGAGATGGCCGGAGATCTCCACCCCCTTGCGCACCCAGAGCGCCGCCGCGCCCAGGGGCCCATGAAACTTGTGGGCTCCCAGGACGAGGTAGTCGGCGCCGAGCGCGGCCGCGTCCACCGGGATCTTGCCCACGGCCTGCACGGCGTCGCAGAGCACGGGGATCCCCCGCTCGCCGCAGGCGGCGGCCACCTCGGCCACCGGCTGGAGAGTGCCCAGCTCGTTGTTGGCGAGCATGAGGGCGACCAGCCGGGTGTCGGGGCGCAGGGCGGCGAGGATCTCGTCCACGTGCACCACGCCGTCCCCGCGGGGGGACACCCGTGTCACCTCCATCCCCTCCGCGGCCACGCGCGCCGCCGCCTCGCGGACCGACGGGTGCTCGATCGCCGAGATCACCAGGTGCCCCCGGCGGCCCGCCTTTCTGGCCACATCGAAGATCACGGCGTTGTTGGCCTCGGTGCCCGAGGCGGTGAAGATCACCTCCAGAGGACGGACGTTGAGCAGCGCCGCCACCTGCTCGCGCGCCCCCTCGACCGCCTCGCGGGCGGCCTGCCCGAAGCGGTGAACCGAAGAGGGGTTGCCGTGCGACCCACCTCCCAGCCAGGGGAGCATGGCCTCGCGCGCCCTGGGATGAAGGGGGGTGGTGGCGTTGTGGTCGAGGTAAATCATGGCCTGGAGATTGTAACCGAGGGGGGCCGGGTGCCCCTTCCCATCGGACCGATCGGTCGGATCCGACGGATCGGTCCGATCTCTCAAGGTCTTGACGAAGGGAGTATCCTGTTTTCCCCGATGCCGGGCTTACCCCCGGCACGGGTGTTGAATGGAAATGGATCTTGCCTCGATGGACCGGTTCTCTTTGGCAGGTGAATGAATGCGCGCAAGGCGATCGCTGACCCTACTCGTCCCCGTCCTCCTCGTCACCCTCATGCCCACTCTTGTGGCCGCCTCGCCGGAGAAGCCGACGCGGGCGGAGCGCAAGGCGGAAAAGGACGCCATCAAGAATCTCCCCCAGAAGTATCGGGACTGGCTGGAGACGGTGGACCTGCTGATCAGCGAGCAGGAGCTCGCGACCTTCCTGGCCCTCGAGAAGGACTACCAGCGCGACGCCTTCATCAAGCAGTTCTGGGAGGCGCGGAACCCCTACAAGACGCTCCGCAACACCTTCCAGGAGCGCTGGGAGCAGAAGGTCGCGGAGGCGAGGAGCCTCTTCGGCTCCCTCCAGGACGACCGCGCCCGCATGCTGCTCCTCAACGGCCCGCCGGCCGGCCGGCTGGAGTCGCACTGCTCGAGCGTCATCTGGCCCGTGGAGGTCTGGTACTACGCGAGCAGCGAGCGCATCCACGAAGACTTCGTGGTGGTGTTCTACCGCCATTGGGGGGCCGGGCCGTTCCGCCTCTGGAACCCCGTGGAGGGCCTGGGCGCGCTCTTCTCCGGCGGCGCCGGGGACAGCGGACGCGGGGCCGTGGGTGGGGGGAACGGCGGCCTCCAGGCGATCGCCAGCGGCTGCCGCGACGGCGACAAGATCGCCGGCGCCATCGGCTACGTCGCCAACCAGGGGATGGCCTACAACATGATGGAGGCGCGGCTGATGGAGAAGCCGAGCCAGCAGAAGGGGGAGTGGGTCGCCTCGTTCAACACCTACTCGACCGACATCGCGCCGGGGACCCCCCTCCTGCCCGCCAAGCTCTCCTTGGACTTCCCGGGCCGCTACCAGAACCGCACGGTGATGGAAGGGGTGGTCAGCGTGCCCCCCTCCGGCGCCGGCCAGTCGTCGCTTGGGCCCGCCCACACCTACGACCTGCTGCTCAACGGCGAGCTGTTGCAGAACGGGGAGCTGTTCGACAGCTTCCGCTACAAGTTCGACTTCCCGGCCGCCGAGGGCGCCGCGGGGGCCAACCTGCCGCTCGTCTTCCAGCGCTTCCTGCGCCCGGGCGACTACCTGATGATCGTCAAGGTGGAGGACATCAACTCCAACAAGGCCTATCGCGAGGAGCGCACGATCACGGTGCCGGCCACCGACCGCATCGCCCCGATCGTGCAGCAGAGCGATCCCGACTCGGCCAGCTCGCGCATCCTCCAGGAGGCCAACGCGGCGCTGCTGACCGGCGACATGTCGCTCAAGCTGGTGCGGCCGTTCGGCGAGCTGCAGACCGGCATGCAGCGCTTCGACACCCTCTCCCGGGGCGATTTCGACAAGGTGACCTTCGCGCTCGACGGCAAGGCGGTGCTCACCAAGCGGAAGCCCCCCTACAGCGTGGAGCTCGACCTCGGCGCCCTTCAACTCGGCCGCCAACCGCTTCCAGGTGCGGCTGACCGAGCCGCAGCGGGGGAAGCGCTACGAGAGCAGCCTGCTCGCCCGCGCCGACGTTTCGGCGCCGGACGGCCAGACCGTCGAGCGCGTCGAGTTTTACTTCAACGAGACCCTGGTCGCCACGGCCTATCAGCCGCCGTACCAGCAGCCGATCCTCCTCCCCAAGGGGGGCGAGCTCTCCTACGTGCGCGCGGTGGCCTACCTGGCCGACGGCAATTCGACCGAGAACGTGGTCTTCGTCAACGCGCCGGAGAACATGGCGGAGGTCGAGATCAACTACGTCGAGCTCTACACGACGGTGCTCGACCGCGAGAGGCATCCGGTCCAGGGGCTCACGCAGAAGGACTTCGCGGTGACCGAGGATGGCGTCAAGCAGGAGATCACCCGTTTCGAGAAGGTGAACGACCAGCCGATCCACGCCGCCGTGACGCTCGACATCTCGGCCTCGATGGAGAAGAGCCTGGACAAGGCGCGCACGGCCGCCCTGGAGCTCTTCCAGAAGGTCATCCAGCCCAAGGACCGGGCGGCGTTGGTGACCTTCAACGACCACCCGAACCTGACGGTGAAGTTCACCAACGACGTCCCCACCCTCGCCGGCGGCCTCGCGGGCCTCAAGGCCGAGCGGGGCACGGCGCTCTACGACAGCATCATCTTCACCCTCTACTACTTCACCGGCGTCAAGGGTCAGCGGGCCCTGCTGCTGCTCACCGACGGCAAGGACGAGGGGAGCCGCTTCACCTTCGACGACGCCATGGAGTACGCCCGCCGGGCCGGCGTCACCATCTACGCCATCGGCCTGGGGGACGACCCCGACAAACGCAAGCTGGAGAAGCTCTCCGGGGAGACCGGCGGCCGCGCCTTCTTCCTCAAGAGCATCGACGAGCTGCCCGGCATCTACTCGACGATCGAGGAGGAGCTGCGCTCGCAATACCTGATCGCCTACCAGTCGACCAACACGACGAGCGGCGGCAACACGTTCCGCGCGATCGACCTGAAGGTGAGCAAGCCGGGGCTGGAGGCGAAGACGATCCGCGGGTACTACCCGTAGGCTGGTCCTTCTTTCTGGGGAGGAAGGAGCATGGCGAAGGCCCGCCTGGGGTTGAAACCCCAGGCTAATCAAATATCGCCCCTGCGGGGCGAGGGCGGGGACGAGCCCCGCCACCACGTTTGGGCCTCTACGGTCCTGCTCCTGTTGATTTTCGTTCTCCTGATCCCGGTTTTCGCCCACGCCTCCCCGCCTACCAAAGACCAGAAATCCACCATCGCCAAGCTCCCCGAGGCGTACCAGAGGTTCCTGGCGGAGGTGGAGATCCTGATGACCGACGAGGAGCGGGCGACCTTCCTCGCCCTCGCCAAGGACTACCAGCGCGACGCCTTCATCCAGCAGTTCTGGGCGGTGCGCGACGACGTGAAGCGGACCGCCAAAAATGAATTCCACGAGAGCTGGGAGGCCAGTCTCCAGCAGGCCCGAGCCCTCTTCGGCAACGACCTCCGGGACGGCCGCACGCGGTCGATGCTCCTCAACGGCCCGCCCGCCGAGCGGGTGGAGTCCAACTGCTCGCTGATCCTCTATCCGCTGGAGGTCTGGTTCTACGAGCCCAACAAGAAGCTTCACGAGCCGTTCGTCCTCGTGCTCTACCGCAAGTGGGGGGCGGGACCGTTCAAGCTCTGGTATCCCACCGAGGAGGGCCCCGAGGTCTTCTTCGCCCAGTCGATCACCGGCCTGCGTCCGGGCGAAGCCCACTCGCTGAACGAGATCGCCAGCCCCGGCTCGAACGGCTGCGGCGACAACGAGCACGCGGAGAAGATCCGCGCCGGCATCAACTGGGTGCTGGCGAACGCCCGCGACTGGATCTACATTCAGCCGCTGATCGACGAGCCCCCCAAGCCGCCCGGCGGCGAGTGGGTCTCCGCGTTCAACTCCTATTCGACCGACGTGCCGGCCGGCACCCCGCCGCTGACCGCCAGGCTCGACCTCGCCTTCCCCGGCCGCTGGCAGAACCGGACCGTGATGCAGGGGGTGGTCACCGTGCCCCCCGGCGCCGCCGGCCAGGCGAAGCTCGGCGAGGCCCGCTCCTACAACCTGCTCCTGAATGGCGAGCTGCTCTCGAACGGCGAGCTGTTCGACAGCTTCCGCTACAAGTTCGATCTCCCGGCCGCCCCGGCGGACACCTCGCCCGAGGCGCTCCCCCTCGCTTTCGAGCGCCCCTTGCGGCCCGGGGACTACACCCTGATCCTCAAGCTGGAGGACGTCAATTCCGGCAAGGTCTACCGCGAGGAGCGCCCCCTGGCCGTGCCGGCGATGGAGACCCTGGCGCCGGTTCCATCCGTCGCGCGGACCCCCGAGGAGCTGGAGAGCGCGCGCATCCTCGCCGAGGCCAACGCGGCCCTGCGCTCGGGGGAGACCACGATCAAGCTGATCCCGCCGGCCGGCGAGCTGCAGAGCGGCATGCGGCGGTTCGACACCCTGACCACCGGCTCAGGGGTCGACAAGGTGACCTTCTCGCTCGACGGCAAGCCGGTGCTGACCAAGCGGGCCCCGCCGTTCAGCGTCGAGCTCGACCTCGGCACCTCGCCGCGCACCCGCACCCTCGCGGTGGCCGCCTTCGACGCCCAGGGGAACACCCTGGCCACCGACGAGCTCCAGATCAACGCCGCGCCGGGCAACCGCTTCCGCGTCCACCTGGTGGAGCCGCAGCGGGGGAAGCGCTACCAGAGCAGCCTGCTCGCCCGCGCCGAGGTCGAGGTTCCCGAGGGCGAGACCCTGGAGCGGGTGGAGCTCTACCTCAACGACGCGCGCATCGCCACGCTCTACCAGCCCCCCTGGGTCCATCCGGTGGTGCTGCCCAAGGGGGAGAGCCTCGCCTACGTGCGCGCCGTCGCCTATCTCACGGACGGCAGCTCGGCCGAGCACCTGGTCTTCGTCAACGCGCCCGCGGAGATGGCGCAGGTCAACGTCGACTACGTGGAGCTCTATGCCACCGTGCTCGACCGCCAGGGGCGGCCGGTGACCGCGGACCTCAAGCCTCAAGACTTCAGCGTCAGCGAGGACGGCGTCCACCAGCAGATCGCCCGCTGCGAGCGGGTCACCGACCTGCCGATCCACGCCGCGGTGGCGATCGACATCTCGGCGTCGATGGAGCCCAACCTGGACGCGGCCAAGGGCGCCGCCCTCCAGTTTCTGGAGCGGATGGTGCGCCCCAAGGACCGCGCCGAGGTGATCACCTTCAACGACCATCCGGCCCTGGGGGTCCGCTTCACCCGCGACGTGAAGGCGCTGGCGGGGGGGCTCGCCGGCCTCAAGGCCGAGCGCGGCACGGCGCTCTACGACAGCCTGATCTTCTCCTTCTACACCTTCAACGGCCTCAAAGGCCGGCGGGCCCTGCTCCTGCTCTCCGACGGCAGGGACGAGGGGAGCCGCTTCAGCTTCGAGGAGGCGCTCGACTTCGCCCGCCGCGCCGGCGTCACCGTCTACGCCATCGGCCTGGGAGACGAGGTGGACAAGAAGAAGCTGGCCAGGATCTCCGAGGAGACCGGCGGCCGGGCCTTCTTCCCCCGCCAGGCGGGCGAGCTGGCCGCCATCTACGAGGGGATCGAGGAGGAGCTGCGCTCGCAGGTCCTCATCACCTATCAGTCCACCACCAGCCGCACCGACCCCGGGTTCCGCGTGGTGGACCTCAAGGTCGTCCGGCCGGGGATGGAGGCGAAGACGATGCGGGGATACTATCCATGAGGCGATTTTGGATTTTGGATTTTGGATTTTTGATTGAGAAGGCCCGAGCGGTCAGTCATTTACCCTTGTTCAAGCCCAATCCAAAATCGAAAATCGAAAATCGAAAATCGTCGCCCTGCGGTACCATCGCCCCGATGTATGCGCTCCGCCTTTCACTCCTCGCTCTCCTCTCCCTCTCCCTCTCCCTCCCAGTCCTCGCCGCCCCGCCACCCGAGACGCCGGTCCCCGCCGACCTCGCGCCGCGCTACCAGGCGTGGCTGGAGGAGGTGACGCCGCTGATCAGCGCCAAGGAGCGCACGGCGTTCCTGGGGCTCCAGAAGGACTATCAGCGCGACGCCTTCATCCGCCGTTTCTGGGACGTGCGCGATCCGTTCCCGCAGACGCCGGTCAACGAGCTGCGGGTGCGCTGGGAGCAGCGGGCCGAGCTCGCCCGCCAGCGCTACGGCAATCTCAAGGACGACCGCGCCCGGATCGTCCTCTTCAACGGCGAGCCCAAGGAGGTCCTGCAGAGCCATTGCGACCTGCTGCTGCCCATGGAGCTGTGGACCTTCACCCAGGCGGAGCCCATCCACGGCACCTTCACCGTGGCCTTCGTCTCCAAGGGGGGATCGTCCAGGGGGCCCTTCCGGCTCTGGTCCCCCCGCGACGGGCTGGACACGCTGCTCGCGCTCGGCGGGCCGCGGCAGCTTCCGGCAGGCGACCCGCAGCGGGCGCTCGCCGCCATCGCCGAGGTCTGCCCGCGCGGGGATGACATCGCATCCCGCCTCACCGAGGCCGTCGACTGGCCCCAGGCGGAAGAGGCGGCCCACCTGATCCCCCATCCCGGCGAGGAGTGGCTCTCAGCCTTCGCCTCCTACTCCACCGACGTGCCCGAGGGCGCGGCGAGCTTCCCGGCCAGGCTCGCCCTCTCCTTCCCCGGCCGCTACGGCAGCCGCACGGTGGTGCAGGGGCTGGTCTCCGTGCCGCGCGACGCCGTGCGCCCCGAGAAGCTGGCCGGCGTGCCCGAGGCCTACTACAGCTTCCTGGTGGACGGCGAGGTGCTGGTCAGGGACGAGCTGTTCGAGCACTTCCGCTACCGGTTCACCCTGCCGGAGAGCGAGGCGACCACGTCCGAGATCCCCGTCGTCTTCCAGCGCAACCTGCGGCCGGGGAGATACTCGCTGATCCTCAAGATCGAGGACACGGCGGGCAAGCGCTACTTCCGCGAGCAGCGGGAGGTCGAGGTCCCCGCCGTCGACGCGGCCCCGGTGTCTCTCTCCACAGGGGCCGCGGGCAGGGCGCCGGCCCCCGCGGCGCCCGCCTCTCCGACAACAGACGATCCGCATCCTGGCGCCGCCCCCGGGGCTGGTCACCGGCAAGCTGCGGGTCGAGGCGGCGACGACCGGGCCCGGCATCGCCCGCGTCTCGTTCGAGCTCGACGGCCACCCGGTGCTCGCCAAGAGCCATCCGCCCTACAGCGTCGAGCTGAGCCTGGGGAACCAACCGCGCATCCACCGCCTGCGGGCCGTGGCGATGGACGAGCAGGGCCGGAAGCTGGCCGAGGACGAGCTGCCGCTGAACGTCGGTCCCCACCGCTTCGCCGTGCGGCTGATCGAGCCGCAGGCGGGCAAGGCCTACCAGTCGAGCCTGCGCGCCGAGGCCCAGGTGCAGGTGCCGGAGGGGGAGCGGCTCGACCGCGTCGAGCTCTACCTCAACGACGACAAGGTGGCGACGCTCTACCAGCCGCCCTACACCCAGCCGATCCTCCTCCCCAAGAGCAAGGAGATCACCTACGTGCGCGCCGTGGCCTATCTCGACGGCGGCACCTCGACCGAGGACCTGGTGCTGGTCAACGCGCCGGGGTTCAACCAGAAGCTGGACGTCCAGTTCGTCGAGCTCTACACCTCGGTGGTGGACGGCAAGGGGCGGCCGGTGGACGGGCTCGGCAAGGACGACTTCACCGTGCTGGAGGACGGCGCGCCGCAGCAGATCCGCCGCTTCGAGCGGGTCCTGGACGTCCCCATCTACGCCGGCATCCTGCTCGACACCTCGGGCTCGATGGCCGAGGGGGGGCGGCTCGACCAGGCGGTGCAGGGGGCGCTCGGCTTCTTCGAGAAGGTGATCACCCCCAAGGACCGCGCGGCGGTGATCACCTTCGCCGACCAGCCCAACCTGGCGGTGCGCTTCACCAACCAGGCCTCGGTCCTGGCCGGAGGGCTGGCCGGGCTGACCGCCTCCGGCAACACGACCCTGTACGACAGCCTGATCTACGCCCTCTACTACTTCGGCGGGATGAAAGGAAAACGGGCTATCATCATCCTCACCGACGGCAAGGACGAGGGGAGCCACTACTCCTTCAGCGACGCCCTCGAATACGCCCGCCGCAGCGGGGTGGCCATCTACACGGTGGGGATCGACCTCTCGACCCAGAACGCGGACGTCCGCCTGAAGCTCTCCCGCCTGGCCGACGAGACCGGCGGCCGCTTCTTCTTCATCGAGCGGGCCAAGGAGCTGGAGGGGATCTACGACGCCATCCAGAAGGAGCTGCGCTCGCAGTACCTCCTCGCCTACCAGTCCTCCAAGGAGGGGAACGACGACAAGTTCCGCCTCGTCGAGGTGAAGATGGCGAAGCCGGGGATGGAGGCGAAGACGCTGAAAGGGTATTATCCCTGACCTTCCGCGGAGGGGTTGGACCAATTCATGGAGTTGCCGGTCCGCTCCGAAGAGCGGAAGGCCCGCTCCCCGGAGCGGAAGGCCCGCTCCGAGGAAGGGTTGAGCCGCTCCGCGGAATTGTTGCTCCGCTCCGCGGAAGGGTCGGTCCGCTCCGCGGAGCGAAGGGCCCGCTCCGAGGAGTTGTCGGTCCGCTCCGCGGAATCGTCGGACCTTTCCGCGGAATGGAAGACCTGCTCCCCGGAGCGGCTCGACCGCCGGCCTGAATTCCAGAGCGGCTCCCCGTTCGAGAAGCCTCTGAGAGCACGGACCCTGACCATGTTGCCTGATCTCATCCTGGCCTCCGCTTCCCCCCGCCGCCGCGAGCTGTTGGCGGGGCTCGGCGTCCGTTTCACCCTCCGCGCGGCGGACCTCGACGAGACGCCAAGGCCGGGAGAGGACCCGGAGACGACCGTCCTGCGTCTGGCCCGCGAGAAGGCGGCGGCGGTGGCGCGTCCCGGCGAGTTGGTGCTGGCGGCGGACACCGACGTGGTGCTCGACGGCGACATCCTGGGCAAGCCCCGGGATCCCGAGGATGCCCGCCGCATGCTCGCCCGCATCGCCGGCCGCGAGCACACCGTGCTCTCCGGCGTGGCCCTGGAAGAGCTCGGCACCGGCCGCCGCGCCTCGGGGATGGCGGTCTCGAGGGTCCGCATGGCCCCCATGACCCCCGAGCGGATCGAGTGGTACGTGGCCACCGGCGAGCCCCTCGACAAAGCCGGCTCCTACGCCGTCCAGGGGATCGGCGCCCTGCTCGTGGAGGAGATCTTCGGGAACTATACGAACGTGGTGGGATTGCCGTTGCCGCTCACGTGGCGGCTGTTTCGGGAGATGGGGTATGAGCTGATGGAGTTCCGGTAGAGGTCTCTATCTACTAATCGTTAGACTACCCTGTCAGAAGATCCACCGGGGGACCAACGATGTCTTTCAGACGGCTAAAAACGTGGTTGTTCTACTGTGCTTTTGCCGCATCTTTTGGCGCAGCTATTAGCGCCACTCTTTGGGGTGCTTCACGCAAAGCTTCAGTGCCAATTTATCTTCACGCTCAACTCGGACCGCAGCTTGAGGATAAGCCCGCCAATAAGGCCCGATCTCCTGGTGAAT
>QHVW01000884.1 GCA_003223675.1 Acidobacteriota bacterium | reverse complement strand
CGGAAGGAGAGGCCGAACAGCCTCCCCACCGCCGTGGCGTAGCCTTCGAGCCAGCCGAGATCCCCTGGGTCGTAGGCTTCCGTCAGGCCGCTGTTCTGGAGGTAGATCACGGCGAGGACGGCGTCGCGGATGGGATCGCGGATCGGCGCGCAGAGGACGCTGTACGCCCCTCCCGCCAGCGAAGGGGTGTGGGACGCGTCGGCCGCCAGCCGGGGGTCCTCGATCAGCTCAGGTACGCCGCCCGCCACCACCCGCTGGATCAGGGAGGGGCTCACCCCCCGCACAGACTCCCCCTGCTCGCAGGCCTTGATCTGTTCCTCCGTGAGCTTGCCCAGGGCGTGGATGGCGCGCAGGCGCAGGGGCTCGACGCTCTCGACGATCAGCAGCAGGGCCTTCTGGGCGGCGAACCCCCGCGCCGCGGCCTCGAAGGAGGCGCGCAGCGCCGCCTCCTCGCCGCCGTCGCTCGACAGCACGGCCAGGAGCTCGTTCATGGCGCCGAGGAGCTGGGCGTAGTCGCGGCCGGGGGGTGGAGAGGGGGGCGCGGGCATGCCGGGTAGCCTAGCAGCAGGGCGGCCACACAGGGCCGCCCCTACAAAGAAGGCCGATCCGTAGGGGCGGCCCTGTGTGGCCGCCCTGTTTTGGGGTCCCGGCGCCTGAGCCCGGCTCCTCCCCTACCAGATCCGGCATACCTTGTCCGGCTCCTTGACCATCGGCTGGCCGGGCTTGCAGTGGAAGGCCTCGGCGTACTGGGGCATGTTCACCACCACGCCGTTGATGCGGTACTGGTGCGGCGAATGGGGGTTGACCCGCGCGGAGAGGCGCAGCATCTCGGGGCGCTCGCCCGCGCAGTCCCACTGGGCGAAGCCGACGAAGAAGCGCTGCTCGGGCGTCAGGCCGTCGACCGGCGCCAGCTTCTGGCTCTTCGTCTCCTCCTGCCAGGCAAGGTAGGCGAGGATGGAGCCCCCCAGGTCGGCCACGTCCTCGCCGAGAGTGAGCTTGCTGTTGATCTTGATGTCGTCCACCACCGTGTACTGGGCATATTGGTCGGCCACGCAGGCGACCCGCTGGCGGAATTCCTCGTCGTCCTTGGGCGTCCACCAGTTGCGCAAGTTGCCCTGGGCATCGTACTGCCGCCCTTCGTCGTCGAAGCCGTGGGTCAGCTCGTGGCCGATGGTGCTGCCGGTGTTGCCGTAGTTGGGCGCGGCATCCATTTTGGGATCGTAGAGGGGCGGCAGCAGGACCCCCGCCGGGAAGTTGATGTCGTTCATGAACGGGTTGTAGTAGGCGT
>QHVW01000883.1 GCA_003223675.1 Acidobacteriota bacterium | reverse complement strand
CGGTGCGGTTGTGCTGGTAGCGCTGCGGGCTGGGATCGAAGGGGGCCAGCTCCTCCAGCCAGCGCTTGTAGTCCTGGTGCAGCCCCGGCTCGTCGTCGTTGATGAAGACGCTCGCCGTGATGTGCATGGCGTTGACCAGGCAGAGCCCTTCGCGGACGCCGCTCTCCGCCACCGCCCGCTCCACGTCCGCCGTGATGTTGACGAAGTCCATCCGCGCCGGGACGTTCATCGTCAGGTGCCGCGTGAGCGATCTCATGCTCCTCCCTGGGATTGCCGCGGGACGGTTTTCTGGGCGAGCCCCGACTCCAGCCGCCGGCCAGCGCCGCCAGCCCCAGGGCGGCGTAGGGCTCCGGATCGTCGCGATTCAACCACATCGCCCGCCGGTAGAAACGCCGCGCCTCGTCCAGGCGGCCCTGCGACAGCGAGAGGTCCCCCAGCGCGAGATAGCTGAACGGGTTCTGCCCGCTGGCCCGGGTGGACAACGCCATCAGGTCGTCCGCCTCCTTGGAATGCCCACGCAGGCGCAGGAGGGCGGCCAGGTTCTGGTACGCGGCGGCTCCCTCGGGATTCACCTCCAAAGCCTTCCGGTAGGCCGCCTCGGCGCCGGCGAGATCTCCGGCCCGCCGCAGGCCGACGCCGAGATCGATCCAGGCGTCGCCGAGCTCGGGACCGATCACCACCGCCTTGCGCAGCCACGGGAGGGCCTCATTCAGGCGGCCGGCGCGGAGCAGCTCGGCGCCGTGATTGGAATGATAGAGGGCGATCGCCGTCAGGTCGTCGAGGCGGCGGATGTGCCGGTACTCCGCCTTGGGCGCTTCGGTGAACTCCAGGATCTTGATCTTGCCGCCACCCATACCGAACCCGGCGCTCACGTGCCCCGAGATCACCAGCAGGTCCCCGTCGCGCTCGAACCGCTCGACGTCGTCCACCCCGAGGTAGAAGGCGGGGATGCCCAGCTCGCGCGCCAGCCCCACGAACAGGCTGGTGAATCCCAGGCAGTTGGCCTTGCGGGAGGCGAAGGCCTCGCGGGCCGTGCTCGTGCTCCCCCCTTCATAGGTAAGCCCGAGGCCGTCCGCAGAGACGATCGCGGTGAGCAGGAGCTCCAGACGCTGCTCGGGAGACCCGGAATCGGGCACCTGGGAGTGGACCCAGGTGTGCATCTCGTCTGTAACCTCGAAGGGGACGACGACCGAGGCGGGATCGACCCCGCGCTGGCGCAGCTCGTGGGCCACGCCTGCGACCGTGGTCGGCCCCGCCGAGGCGCATCCGGCGAGGAGGAGGAGAGAGACGGCGAGAGCGATCCCGCGCATCGGCGTGGACCGGAAGGGGCTGCGTCAGGCGGCCCGCGCCGTGGGGCGCCAGAACCGGAAGAGCACCTTTTTGACCCCTAGGTAGAGCAGCCCCACCACGAGCAGGAAGGCGAGGAGGGGCACCGTGATCGCCAGCACGGCGAGCATCGCCGAGCCTCCCGCCTCGGCCGTGGCCAGCACCGGATTGCCCAGGCCGCCGGTCGTGAAGGAGGAGATGTGGCGGGTCACGGAGGTGATCCCCTGGAAGACCGCCGTGGTGCCGCCGCCGGCCACCACGGCCAGCGTCCACTTGAGGAACGGGCTGACGTCGGTGGTCATCGCCGAGGCGGTCACTACGATCCCGGCCACGACGGCGGCCGGAGTCGCGACCGTATCGAGCAGGTTGTCGACCCAGGGGATGTAATAGCCGGCGATCTCCAGGACCGTGGCCACCGCGAAGGAGAGCAGGGCCGGCGTGGAGCCGATCCAGGCGAAGCCGGGGCCGAGCGCCAGATGGCCCACCCCGGCGCGGGAGGCCAGACTCATGATGAGCAAGGGAACGAAGACCCGGAAGCCGCACGCGGCGGCCAACCCGAGGCCGATCAGAATGCTGAGCACCGTTTCCACCATTCCCCGCCCCTCCTTTCCGTCTCCATGGTAACGCAGAGAGGGCCCCGCTTACTTCCAGGCTGCCTTCAATTGATCCCCATCGGCTTGCTTCGGCGCCCAGGCGAGGGTCAGGAAGCGGGCCGCCACGGCGGCCTTCCGGGGCTTGATTCCCAGCACCTCCAGCTTCCCCGCCTCCGGATCGAAACGGTCCTGGAGATGATCCACCTCGGTCTCGAGCTCGGCGTTGAGATCGGCGAGCTGCTTTGAGTCGTCGTAATCGGACATGGAATCGTCGGGTGATGCTCGGCCCTTCCTGGGACGATTATATATCCGATGCGCTGGAGGCCTGGGATACCGCATCCTGCGCGCCGAGCGGGCATGACGGTCGGTTCCTGTTGCCGCTTTCGTGCTGTGCTCCCGGAAAGGCCGATCCTCAAGATACTCTGTCCGCCTGGAAGTAAGTCGGTCCTCTCTGCGTTACCATGGAGTGACGGAAAGGAGGGGCGGGGAATGGTGGAAACGGTGCTCAGCATTCTGATCGGCCTCGGGTTGGCCGCCGCGTGCGGCTTCCGGGTCTTCGTCCCCTTGCTCATCATGAGCCTGGCCTCCCGCGCCGGGGTGGGCCATCTGGCGCTCGGCCCCGGCTTCGCCTGGATCGGCTCGACGCCGGCCCTGCTCTCCTTCGCGGTGGCCACGGTCCTGGAGATCGCCGGCTATTACATCCCCTGGGTCGACAATCTGCTCGATACGGTCG
>QHVW01000395.1 GCA_003223675.1 Acidobacteriota bacterium | reverse complement strand
CGGACCTCCCCAAGGGGTATCAGATCAGCCAGTACGACCGTCCGCTGGCCGAGGACGGCGTGCTGCCCCTCTCCCAGCACGAGAAGGGGGTGCGCGTCGAGCGCCTGCACCTGGAGGAGGACGCCGGCAAGCTCCTCCACGAGGCACCGGGGGGCGGTGCGCTGCCGGGGCAGAGCCTGGTGGACTTCAACCGCTGCGGCGTGCCGCTGGTCGAGATCGTCTCCCGGCCCGACATGGCGAGCGCCGCCGAGGCGCAGGACTATCTGCAGACCCTCCACCAGCTCCTCCTCTACACGGAGACGAGCGACGGCAACATGGAGGAGGGGAGCCTGCGCTGCGACGCCAACGTCTCCGTGCGCCGGCGCGGCGAGACCAAGCTGGGCACCAAGACCGAGGTCAAGAACGTCAACTCCTTCCGCAACGTGGCGCGGGCGATCGAGCACGAGATCGAGCGCCAGACCGCGCTCCTCGAATCCGGCGGCCGGGTGATGCAGGAGACGCGGAGCTTCAACGCCGACACCGGCGCCACGAAGCTGATGCGCAGCAAGGAGGAGGCGCACGACTACCGCTACTTCCCCGAGCCGGACCTGCCGCCGCTGGTGGTGGCGCCGGAGCGGATCGCCGAGATCCGCACCGGCCTGCCGGAGCTCCCCTGGCAGCGGCGGGCGCGCCTCGTCTCCCAGTACGGCCTGCCGGCGGCGGACGCCCAGGTGCTCACCGGCTCGCGCGAGCTGGCCGATTATTACGAGGCGGCCGTGGCGGCGCTCCCCGGCAATCCCAAGGGGATCGCCAACTGGGTACAGGGGGAGGTGCTGCGCGACGTCAAGGAGCGCAAGGTGGAGCTGGGCGGGACGATCGCGCCCGGCCGGCTCGCCGTCCTGGTGGGCATGGTGGACGCGGGGAAGATCTCGAACAGCGCCGCCAAGGAGGTCTTCGCGGCGGTGGCGTCTGCCGGCGAGGCGGGCGAGGACCCGGCGGCGGCGGTCGAGCGTTTAGGGCTGGCGCAGGTCTCGGACACCTCGCAGATCGAGCGCTGGATCGAGGAGGTCCTGGAGCAGAGCTCCACGCAGGTGGCGCAGTACCGGGCCGGCAAGGCACAGGTGATGGGCTTCCTGGTCGGCCAGGTGATGAAGCGCTCGGGCGGCCGAGCCGAGCCGAAGACCGTGCAGCAGCTCATGCGGCAGGCCCTGGAGCAGGAGCCGGTCCGGGAGTAGCCGCGCAGGCGTTCCGCCTTGATCCAGTTCTTCCACGTCAGCAAGAGCTACCCCGGGGGCCAGACGGCCCTCGACGAGGTGACGTTCGACATCCCGCGGGGCGAGCTCGTCTTCCTCACCGGCGCCAGCGGCGCCGGCAAGACCACGCTGCTGCGGATGATCTTCCGCGAGGAGGTGCCGACCTCGGGGCAGATCCTGGTCAACGGCCGCAACGTCTCGGCGATCCCGCGCAGCAAGATCCCCTACCTGCGGCGGACGATCGGCGTGGTCTTCCAGGACTTCCGGCTGATCGCCCGCAAGACGATCTTCGAGAACGTCACCTATCTGCCGCAGGTGCTGGGGGTCGACCTCCAGGAGCAGAAGAAGCTGGCCTATCAGGCGCTGCGACGGGTGGGGCTGGCCCACCGCCTGAACGCCTTCCCGCCCGAGCTCTCCGGCGGCGAGCAGCAGCGGGTGGCCATCGCGCGGGCGCTGATCAACGATCCGGACATCCTGATCGCCGACGAGCCGACCGGCAACCTCGACCCGGACCTCTCGCGGGAGATCCTGCGCCTCTTCCTGGAGGTCAACCTGCGGGGGACCACGGTGATCCTCGCCACCCACGACCGCGACACCATCCAGCGGGTGGGCGGCCGGGTGCTCACGCTCGATCACGGCCGGCTGGCCAGCGACCAGGAGCTGGTCGGCACCGATCCTCCGACCCTCGATCCCCTGGCGGCCGAGGCCGCGACGCAGGTCCCGGAAGAGCTCCTCCCCGCCCCCGAGCCGCCGGCCGAGGAGATCCCGGAGTGAGCCTCCTCAAGGCGCTCCGCTACTTCTTCCGCGAGGCCGCGGTCAACCTGCTGCGGGGTTGGAAGGTGAGCCTGCTGGCGGTGCTCACCATCGCCGTGAGCCTGTTCATCGGCGGCGCCTTCCTGCTGGTGAGCGACAACCTGGAGTCGTCGGTCGAGCGCTGGCGGGGGGAGATGCGGGTGGTGATCTATCTCAAGCCGGAGACCCCGGAGGCGGACCTGCGCCGGCTGGCCGCCGAGGCGGCGCGGGCGCCGGGGGTGCGCTCGGTCGAGCCGGTCACCGCGGCGGCGGCCCGCAAGCGCTTCCAGCAGGTCTTCCCCAGCCTCTCCAACCTGGTGGCCGGCTGGCAGGAGGAGCCGCTGCCGGCGTCGCTGGAGATCGGGCTCGATCCGCGCACGGCGGGGAGCGCGCCGGGGCGCGAAGCCTGGCTCGCAAGCTGGCGGACGCGCCCCGAGGTGTCGCTGATCGACGACGACCGGGAGTGGCTCGGCCAGCTCGCCACGGCCGTGGCGGTGGTGCGGGCGGTGGGGGTGGCCCTGGTCGCGGGCCTCCTCGGCGCGGCCATCTTCACCATCGCCAGCGTCATCCGGCTGACCGCCTACCTGCACTCCGAGGAGATCGGGATCATGCGCCTGGTGGGGGCGACGGAGCTCTACATCCGCGGACCGTTCTATGTTGAGGGGCTGCTCCAGGGTTTGATCGGGGGCCTGATGGCGAGCGGCGCCCTCTGGGCGGGCTACCAGCTCCTCCACGCGCGGGGAGGGGGATCGCTCTTCTCCAGCGTCCTGGCGCTCGATTTCCTCGGGGTCCAACAGGTGGCTTTCCTGATCCTGCTCGGCGGGGCCGCCGGTCTGTTCGGCGCGGTGGCGTCGCTGCGCCGGGAGGCGTTATGAAGTCCTGGTACCAGCTCTTCAAGCTCTGGTGGCTGGCCGTCCTGCCGCTCACCAAGGACGCGATCCACATCTACATCGGCTTCGTGGGCCTGCTGATCGGGCTGATCGTCTTCCGGCGGCGCCTGTCGTCCTACCAGGCGCTGATCCCCGGGCTCCTGGTCTCGCTGGCGATGGAATTCTTCGACCTGCGGGACGGCTACAGCGTGGGGGCGAGCGTGCACGACATCATCAACACCAACCTGCTGCCGTTCGTGCTGGTGACGCTCGCCCGCCTCCAGACCTTCAATTTCTAGCGCTTCTATGAGGAGATCGCGGCGGCCTGCCGGGGCGCCGCGCCGCGATGGCTCGCCTCGCTGAGGAGCTGGGAGAGCACGGCCGGATCGACCGGCTTGACCAGGTAGCGGTCGAAACCGGCCTGGAGCGCCCGCCGCCGGTCCTCGGGCTGGCCGTAGCCGGTCATGGCGATGAGAGAGATCTCGCCGGCGCCGAGAAGCGAGCGGATGCGGCGGGCCACCTCGTTGCCGTCCATCCCCGGCAGGCCGATGTCGACCAGGGCGACCTCGGGACGGATCGAGAAGGCCATCTCCACCCCCTCCGGGCCGCTGCCGGCCACCGACACCCGGTGCCCCCAGATCTCCAGCAGCTCGCGCAGCGATTCGCGGCCGTCCTCGTTGTCCTCCACCACCAGGACGTGGAGCCCGGCGGCCGGCTTCACCAGAGAGAAGGTGCCCGTCGGCGGGGTCCGGCGGGAGGAGGGCTTCCGGCGGTCTTCCGAGAGCAGGGGGAAGCGGACGATGAATTCGCTCCCCTGCCCGGGGCCGTCGCTCCGCGCCTCCACCCCGCCGCCGTGCATCTCGACCAGGCTGCGCACCAGCGGCAGTCCCAGTCCCAGGCCTCCCTCAGAGCGCTGGCGGGAGCTCTCGACCTGGACGAACGGCTCGAAGATCGTCCGCAGCATCCCGGGCGAGAGGCCGACGCCGGTGTCGCGCACCCGGAAGACGGCCTCGATATTCTCGATGTCCACCGAGACCCAGAGGCGTCCCCCGCGCGGGGTGTACTTGATGGCGTTCTGGAGCAGATTGCAGACCACCTGCTCCAACCGCACCGGATCGCCCATCACCAGGGCGGTCCGCGTCTCGACGGCGAGGTCGAGCTCGTTGCCGCGGGCGAGCGACTTTATGCCGAGCTCCACGAGGCAGCGCTCGACCACGTCCCGGAGGTCGACCGGCCGGCGCTGGAGGCTGATCTTGCCGAGGGTCACGCGCGAGACGTCGAGCAGGTCGTCCACCATGCGCACCAGGTGGCGGGTCTGGCGCATGATGATCTCCCGCTGGCGGACCTCCCGCTCGTCCTGCGATCCCACCTCGTCCAGCACCCAGAGGGCGTTGCGGATGGCGGCCATGGGATTGCGCAGCTCGTGGCCGAGCATGGCGAGGAACTCGTCCTTGCGGCGGTCGGCGTCGGCCTGGCGCGCGAGCAGGCCGCGCACCTCGTACTGGCGGCGGCGGGCGCGCAGCGCCGCCTTGACGGCGCTGACCAGGGTGCTCAGGCGCACCGGCCGCTCGAGGATGGTGGCGTTGCCGAGGGGGACCAGCGTCTCGAGGACCTGCTCGCTGCTCTCGCCGCTGCGGGTGAACACGATCAGCGGCAGGTCCGACCAGGGGGGCTGCTCTCCCAGAACGGCCAGCAGGCCGTCCACCACCTCCGGGTGGAGCGCCTCGTCGGCGAGGACGACGGCGCCCGCGCCGGACGCGATCTCCCGGAACAGCTCGTCGGCACCGGCGCAGGCGTGGCCAGGCACGTCCATCGTGGCGAGGAGCTGGCAGGCGAGCACCCCGTCGCGGCCGGTGGGCGCCAGGACCAGCACGCGCTGCTCGCGAATCTCCTCTTCAGCCAACCTGGGCCTCCCTCGCGGCGCGGCCGTTGCTCAGGAGCGGCTCGGCGGCCCCCGAATACTGGAGCCGTCCGCTGAGCACCCCCTGGAGCTCCTTGATCTCATTCCCGATCTGGATCCCGCCGGCGCCGACGCGCAGCTCGCGCACGGAGCTCTCGTGGGCGCCGGTGCGCCGCTTGACCAGCGAGATCGCCTTGCGGACCTCGCCGAAGGCCTCGAAGTAGCGCAGCAGGATCACCGTATCGGTCAGGTAGGAGAGGTCGACCGGCGATTCCAGGGTCTCCCCCACGAGGCCCGCCTGGGCCATGACGAGCAGGGTCAGCACCCCCTGCTGGTTGAGGTAGGAGAGCAGCTCGTGCAGGTGGAGCAGGAGGAAGCGCTCCTCCGGCATGGCGTGCCGGTAGCCGTTCAGGCTGTCGAGCACCACGACCCGGGTGCCCCCTTCGACCGCGCGGCGAATGTCGAAGGCGAGCTCCCCCGGCGAGAGCTCGGCGGGATCGATCTGGCGGATGGTGACGCGTCCCTCCTCGATGTGGCGGCGGAGGGGGAGACCCAGCCGCTCGGCCCGGCTGGTCCAGCTCTCCGCGGACTCGTCGAAGGTATAGATGGCGGCGCGGTCGCCGCGTTCGGCGGCCGCCGTGACGTACTGCGCCGACAGGGTCGACTTGCCGACCCCGGCCGGCCCCAGGAGAATAGCGCTGGTCCCCCGGTCGAGGCTGCCGCCCAGCATCGTGTCCAGCTCCGGCAGGCCGCTCGCCATCGTCCCCGGAGTGAAGTCATGGGGGGGGTGTGCGCCCGCCACCAGGCGCGGGAAGACCGCGAGGCCGCCGGTGGTGATCCGGTAATCGTGGTAGCCATCGCGGAAGGAGACCCCGCGCACCTTCTGCACCCGCAGCCGCCGCCGCTGGCCGCCGTACCCCGGGGCGAGATACTCGAAGGAGATCACCCCGTGGGTGAGGCTCTGAAGCTGGAAATCGCCGGTGGTGGACCCCGTGTAGTCGAGCAGCAGCACGGTGCAGCTCTGGCCGGTGAAGTAGTGCTTGAGGGCCAGGATCTGCCGCCGGTAGCGCAGCGAGTCGCGGGCCAGCAGCCGCATCTCGGAGAGCGAGTCGAAGACCACCCGCAGCGGCTTCACCCGCTCGACCGTGTCCAGCACCGCCCGCGTGGTCTCCGAGAGCTCCACCTCGGAGGGGTGGAACAGGGTGTATTGAGAGTCGGCCTTGAGGCTCTCCTCAGCGGTCTGCAGCTCGCAGATGGTGATGCCGTCGAGCGACCAGCCGTGGGAGGCCGCCACGTCGCGGAGCTCCTCCTCGGTTTCGGAGAGGGTGGCGTAGACGCCCGGCTCGCCGTTGCGGGCTCCGGCGAGCAGGAACTGCAAGGCCGTGGTGGTTTTGCCAGCGCCCGGATCGCCCTCGAGCAGGTACATCCGATTGATGGGGAAGCCGCCGCCGAGGATGTAGTCCAGCCCTTCGATCCCCGTGGAAGCCCGGACGAAGCCTTTGAAGTCTTTGTCGCTCATATCCAGTCAGGGTAAAAGCCGGCCCTGGCCGGCGCTTTTCCGCGCTACTTTTTGCAAATCGGATGCCGAGGATTCCAGGCGGGAACGGGAAGGGGAACCCCCAGGCGTGCGGGCGGGCGCCTGGGGGGAGGAGAGCGGTCAGTGCTCCGCCGGCTCGCCGCCGGGGGAGCTGAGGTTGGCCCCCGGGCCGTAGCCGGACCGGCCGGGGTGGTCGGGGATGGTGACCAGAACCTCGCCGATGTTGTTCGTGTAGTCGGACTCCGCGAAGTTGTGGCAGAGGCCGGTGGCGGGGTCGAGCACCCGGCAGGGGTTGTTCTTGTCCCCCTTGAACGGCGGGTTGGCGGTGATGCGGATGATGTACTGCCCCGGCGGCACCACCGGCTGGCCGTCGCCGCCGTCGAGCACGAAGTACTGGCCGCCCAGGTAGAACTTGTAGGTGTCCGACCAGCCGTGGCTGATCCCCTGGTTCCCGGGCTCCGTGTAGGTGCCGCAGGCCTTGTATTGGGCGCTCCTCGGCGCCTCGCCCAGGTAGGCCGGGTTGGGATCCGTGTCGAGCATGCAGAAGCCCCGCTTGGCCGCCTTCCAGACGTGGCCCGTCGCCGGGTCGATCAGCTCGTACTTGGCGTAGTTGCGGAAGTGGTAGTGCTGGTGGCAGGTGGCGAACTCGAACAGGCCGTCGCCCGCGGCCACGTGGTCCGCCGGATTGCCGACGTGGATGTCGGCGTCGCCGACGTTCGGGGTGGTCACGGTGAAGCGGATGAGCCGGTGGTAGCCCGGCGTGACGTCCCCCTCGATGACGCTGCAGTAGTCGGCGGGCAGGTTCTCGTCCCGCACCAGCCAGTTGTTCTGCAGGGTCTTGGTGTCCACGATCAGGTCCGGCTGGGCCTGGGCGGGGACGCTCGCGCCGAGCGCGACCAGCGCGCTGAGGGCGAACGGGGCGACGGCAAGCAATCGCCGTTTCCTCATGATGCATGTCCTCCAAAAAGAGCATCCACCCGGGCTTGGGGGGATACATTACGCAGAGATTCATCAAGCATAGTGCGGATAGAAAGAAAAAGCGGGCCTGTCACGGCTCCGTCGCTCCAATCGGGCCGGATTCGGTTAAACTTCCCTGTCTCTTAAAGTCTGCTCAGCCGTCTGTCCTGGAGGGACCCTCGAATGCTCCTCGCTCGCCGCCTCTCGTTTGCCCTGGCCTTCGCGGCCCTGTGCGTGCTGCCCGTCCGTCCGGCCGCCGCGCAGTGCGTCAGCCTGACCACTCTGGGATCGGCCTATACCCAGAATTTCGACACTCTCTCCAATACGGCGGGGAGCACCACCAACAACCTGACGATCCCCGGCTGGTTCATGACCGAGACCGGCGGCGGCGCGCGGGACAACGAGCAGTACGCCGTGGACACCGGCGGCAGCACTACGGGAGACACCTACAGCTACGGCGCCGCGGCCAGCACGGAGCGGGCCCTGGGCCAGCTCCGCAGCGGCACCCTCATCCCCAATTTCGGCGCCTGCTTCACCAACAACACCGGCTCGACGATCACCAGCCTGGCGGTCGCCTATAACGGCGAGGAGTGGCGCCTGGGCACGGCGGCGCGGACCGACCAGATGAATTTCGAGTACAGCCTCAACGCCACGGACCTAGTGACGGGCACCTGGACGAACGTCGCGGCCCTCAATTTCGTCACCCCGGACACGGCCACGACCGGCGCCAAGAACGGCAACGCCGCGGCCGACCGCACGGCGCTCTCCTCGACGGTCTCCGCGCTCAGCATCGCCAACGGCGCGACCTTCTGGATCCG
>QHVW01000882.1 GCA_003223675.1 Acidobacteriota bacterium | reverse complement strand
CCACGCCCACCATCAGCACCAGGGCCAGCATGGTGACGCTGTTGAGGGTGAAGTCGAGCGCCTTCATCATGCCGAAGGTGGCGATCACCGAGGCGGGGATGGCCACCGCGGCGATCACCGTCGAGCGCCAGCTCCCCATGAAGGCGAGCACCACCAGCGAGGCGAAGATGCTGCCCAGGATCAGATGCAGATTGATCTCGTGCAGGGCGGAATGGATGTATTCCGATTGATCGCGGATGAGCTCGATCTTGAGGTCCGGCGGGAGCTGCGACTGGACGCGCGCCAGCGCCGTCTTGACGCCGTCGATCACCGCCACCGTGTTGGCCCCCGACTGCCGCCGGATGTCGAGGCTCACCGTCGGCACGCCGTCCAGCCGGGCGATCGAGCGCTGCTCCTTGGTGCCGTCCTCGGCCGAGCCGAGATCGCGCACGCGCACCGGCTGGCCGTTGATCGTGGCCACCACGAGGTCGTTGAGCTCCTCGGGATTCTGATAGCGGCCCATGGTGCGCAGCGTCTGCTCGCGGGGGCCGGAGGTGACGTTGCCCCCCGGCGCCTCGGCGTTCTGCCGCACCAGCGCCTGCCGCACCGTGGTGATCGGAATGCCATAGGCCGACAGCCGGCCCGGATCCATCCAGATGTTGATCGCCCGCTGGAGGCCGCCCACGAGCTGCACCTCGCCGACCCCGGGGGAGCGCTCGAGCTGGATCTTGATCACCTTGTCCGCGTATTCGGTCAGCTCGCGCAGCGACCGGTTGCCTGACAGCGCGATCGACATCACCGGCGAGCTGTCGTTGTTGAACTTCGAGACCACCGGCGGCTGCACGTCGAGCGGCAGCTTGCGGACGACCCCGGCGATGCGGTCGCGGATGTCCTGCGCGGCGCTCTCGATGTCGCGGTTGAGGTTGAAGGTGGCGATCACGAACGAGGTGTTGCCCGAGGAGATCGAGCGCAGCTCGTCGATGCCGTCGACCGTGTTGACCGCCTCCTCGATGATCTGCGAGATCTCGGACTCGGTCTCCTCGGTGGAGGAGCCGGGCAGGGTGGTGCGGATGGAGACGGTCGGCAGGTCGACCGACGGGAAGCGGTCCACGCCCAGCCGGCCGTAGCTCGCCGCGCCCACCACCACCAGGGCGAGGATGATCATGGCCGCGAACACCGGCCGGCGGATACAGATCTCGGCGAGCTTCTGCATTACGACTCCCCAGGGCGGCCACACAGGGCCGCCCCTACAAAAGACCGCTCCCCAGGGCGGCCACATAGGGCCGCCCCTACAAAAGCGGTCCTACAGCGCGACCCGCACGGGCTCGCCGGTGACGATGTTGCCGGGCTGGACGATCACCGGATCGCCCGCCTTGATGCCGTCCACGATCTCCACCTGGTCGCCGGAGTGGCGGCCGGTGCGCACCTTCTTCTCGAGCGCCTTGCCGTCCTTGACGCTGACCACCTTCTCGATGCCCGCGAAGGTGACCACCGAGGAGGCGGGGACGAGCACCGCCAGGTCGCCGGACTGGATGACGATCTCCGCCCGGGCGAACGCGCCCGGCCGCAGGCTGTGGTCGGTGTTCGGCACCTCGGCCTCGACCATCAGCGTGCGGTTGTCCTCGCTGATCGCCGGGCTGATGCGGGCCACCTGGCCCGTGTGCCGGGTGGAGACCCCCTCGACCGTGAGCTGGACCGGCTGGCCCTTGCGGATGCCGGCCGCCTCGCGCTCCGGCACGGCGAGCTTCAGCCGCAGCGGGTGCATGCGCACCAGCACGGCCACCGGCGTCCCCGCGGCCAGATAGTCGCCGGGGCTGACCAGCCGCTCGCGGATGGCGCCGTCGAACGGCGCCGTGAGCGCGGAGTCGGTGAGCTGCTGGCGGGCGATCTCCCATTCGGATTTGCGCTGCGAGAGGAGCGCCTGGCGGGTGCGGGCGGTCTCGACCGCCTCCTGATAGCGCCCCTCCGCCAC
>QHVW01000881.1 GCA_003223675.1 Acidobacteriota bacterium | reverse complement strand
GCGTCCGCCGGGAGACCCGCGGCCCAGGCCTCGGAGCCGCCGAACGAGCCGGCGAGGTGCGGCTCGGCTGTCTGCTCCAGGGCCAGGCCGAGCGCGGCCCATTCGCCGCCGGTGGGCACCCGCGCGGCCGTCTCCTCCTCCTGGAAGACGAGGAGCTCGTTCCCCCGGAAGGCGAACCAGAGGCTTTCTGAATCGTTCACGTCAAAGCGTGCGGACCGCCCGCGGGGAGGCCCAGCAGGTAGTCGGCGAAGATCTGGTTGAACAGGGCTCCCGGCCTCCGCCCCCGGAGCAGCTCGATGGCGTCCTTCCCCTCCATCCCCATATAGACCAGGATCAGCCCCGCCAGCAGGGCCGAGCGGTTGAACCCCATGCCGCAGTGGGAGAGCACCCGGTGGCCGGCCGCGACGAGCGATGCCGCCATGCGGGCCACGCCGTGGAGCTTGGCCATGTCCGGCAGCTCCTCGTCGTAGATGGGGAAATAGATGTAGAGGACGTGATTCGGCAGGGTGGGGATGTCGCGGTCGACGTCCCCTTCGAGGTCGATGACCACGGTGATCCCGTGCTCCTCCACGTACCGCCAGTCCTCGATCTTGGGAGAGAGGAACAGGCAGCCGGCGTCGTCCAGGCAGACGATATTCATCTCAGAGGCGCCACCACTCGAATTTCTTCTTCTCGGGATTCCAGAAGATGTGGAACGCGTCGCACTTGTCGTCGTGCAGGTTGAGCCCCACCCCCTGGCCGCCCCCCCGGCGGGTCTTGGCCTCGTCGCCCAGGGGCTCGACGGCGATCTTGGCGTCCGCTGAGCAGAGGGCGTCCTCGCCGCCGCTCTTCACGGAGAACTCCAGCGTCCAGACGGGGGTGCCCGCGGCGAGCGGGCCGTGCACGATGCCCACCACGACGTGGTCCTTGCGGGTACCCAGGAGGGCGTAGTCCGCGCGGCCGTCCTGGTCGAGGTCGGCCTCAATGACACTCTGGGCGTTCCACTGTATGGCCGGATCGTGCTCCCGGGCGGCGTCGACCGCCGTCCGGGGCGAACGCAGCCCCGCGCAGCCCACGCAGAGAGCGAGGAGCAGCAGGACGGCATGAAATCTGAGATCTGGTTTCGAGAACGGGATCAAGGTTGTCCCCTCCGGTGGGGGATCATACCGCGACGTGGGGAGGGGGGGCCGCCACGTCCCCCTTCCGCAACCACTGGTCGATCATCACCGCCGCGATGTTCCCCGTCCCCATCGCGACCGCCACCTGCTGGGTCATGGGCCGGAGGTCCCCCGCGATCCAGACGCCGGAGACGTTGGTGTCGCCGCGTTGGGACTTGGGCTGGGCGTGCTTGCCGGTCGGGGCGATCTCGACGCCGAGCTGCTGGGCGAGGTCGGTCCGGCCGCGCGCTTCGCTGGAGACGAAGAAGGCCTCGGCCGTGAGCGTGGTGCCGTCCTTGAGCTCCAGGGCGGTGAGGTTGCGCTTCTCCCCGATCAGCCGCTGGATCTCGCCGGTCAGCACGGGGATGTTCTTCTCCCGCAGCCGGGCGGCCCAGGGCTCGGAGAGGTCGCGGCCTCCGGCCAGGAGCACGCGCATCCGGTCGGTGTAGCGGGAGAGCCCCACCCCCATGGCCGCCGCCCAGTCGGCCGGACCGGTGCCGATGACCACCGTGTCGCGGCCGAACAGCTCCGGCCCCTCGCAGTCCGTGCAGTAGAAGAGGTTCCCCTTGCCGGCGTAGGCGAAGCAGGGGGTGAAGTCGCCGTCCACCGTGGGGTGGTAGCGGATCACGCCGGTGGCGAGCAGCAGGGTGCGCCCGCGCCACTGCTCCCCCTTCTCGCCGGTGAGGAGGAAATTCCCCTCCTGGACTTCGGCCCTCACCACGTTGCCGCGCAGGATCTCGGCCCCCATCTCCACGGCTTGAGCCTTGAGCCGCTTCTGGATCTCGGCGCCGGTCGCCCCCGGCGTCCCGGGCACGTTCCAGAGCTGCTCCAGGGTGAAGAAGAGGGGGCCGCTGACGCGGTCGATCACCAGCGCCTTGCGCTTGTGCCAGGCGAGATGGAGCGCCGCCGTCAGGCCGGCCGGGCCGCCGCCGACGATCAGGGTGTCGTAGAGGTCG
>QHVW01000880.1 GCA_003223675.1 Acidobacteriota bacterium | reverse complement strand
GTGACCGTGGTGATCAGGATCTGATCGACCCCATGGAACTTGTCGTTGGGTAGGGGATCGAGCGTCGGGACGTCGCAGCCGGTGTTCTGGTGGTTGTCCAGATCCAGGAGGATCTGGAACGTGGAGGTTGTCGGCAGCGCCGAGACATCTTTCGCTGACACTGACGCCGGTGCCGGTGTTGCCGGTTTCGTTCCCTTCTTCGCCGCGGACGCAGGCGCAAGGCCTACGGTCATCAGCAGCAGCACGGCGAAGGCGATCCTGGCGGCAACAGATTTCAAGTGATTCATCGGAAAGCTCCTCGGCGGGACATCAGACGGCCGCCCCTCCCTACACGGAGAGACGGACCAGGACAGAGCACAAGATCGACGATAGCGAACGGCATCGGGCACTAACCTGCGATCGATTCCTTTGTCACGAGCTCACTGCATCCCGGAAAAACTGCCTCAAAGGTGACGAGCCAATACGGACCAGTGAGCTGGGCAAAGACCTGAACTAAGGTGAGCCGTACGGTATCACAGACCAAGGACGATTGTGGCCTCCGGTCGTGAAATTCAAGAATCGGTCAACCGCCTAATCAGCGCGGGCTCCCGCCTCTGTTATGCTCCGGAGGAGCTTCCCAATCCCTCCGATGTCTGAGACCGCCGCGACCCTCGACTCCCTGCTGGCCACCAAGCTCTACATCCCGGCCCTGCGCCCCAACCGGGTGCCGCGGCCGCGGCTGACGGCGCGGCTGGAGGCGGGCACGGCGGGCCCCCTGACCCTGATCTCGGCCCCCGCCGGCTTCGGCAAGTCGACGCTGCTCTCCGAGTGGATCCACACCGGCGGCCGGCCGGTCGCCTGGGTGTCGCTCGACGAGGGGGACAACGATCCCATCCGCTTCCTCGGCTATCTGGTGACGGCGCTCCAGAAGCTCCGCCCCGGGCTCGGGGAGGACGCGCTCACCGCCATCCGCCACACTCAGAGCCCCACGCCGCGGACGCTGGAGCCGATCCTCAACCGCCTGCTGAACGAGATCCACGCCCTGGACGAGGACCTGGTGCTGGTGCTGACGACGTCCACGTGCTCGACGGCCCGGAGGTCTATTCCATCCTCCAGCTCCTGCTCGACCGGCTGCCCCCGCGCCTGCACCTGGTGCTCGCCACCCGGGTCGATCCGCCGCTCCACCTCTCGCGGCTGCGCGCCCGCGGCCAGCTCACCGAGGTCCGCGCCCGCGATCTCCGCTTCACCTCGCAGGAGGCGGCCGACTTCCTCAACCAGGCGATGCGCCTGTCGCTCTCGACCGCCGACGTCGAGGCGCTGGAGGAGCGCACCGAGGGTTGGGCCGTGGGGCTTCAGATGGCCGCGCTCTCCCTCCAGGGACGGCGGGACGCCGAGGCCTTCATCGCCCAGTTCACCGGCAGCCACCGCTTCGTCCTCGACTACCTGACGGACGAGGTGCTCTCGCGCCAGCCGGAGCCGGTGCGCGATT
>QHVW01000879.1:3918-6296 GCA_003223675.1 Acidobacteriota bacterium | reverse complement strand
TCTGAATAAGATAGACCCCCTGTAGTAACCCAGCTCGATCGCTAGCACCAGGATCGCGGCGCCTTTTTCGAAGGGTCTGTCGTGATGAGAAAGGGCATCCGTGCTCTCGCCTGGCTGGTCCTCGCGTCGTACCCCGCGCTCGCGCTCGCCGCGACCGGAGACGTGAAGATCGTCGTCGGGGCGAGCGGCCGCAAGGTCATCCTGAACGAGAATCTCGCCCAGCGCGCACGCCGGCTGTCGGCCAGGCTCGCCCCCTTGCCGGACGAGGGCCTCGAGCCGATGATCGCGCGCCACAGCGATGCCCAGAACCTCGATCCCAAGCTGGTGCGGGCGCTGATCCAGGCCGAGTCCGGCTACAACGTCAAGGCGGTCTCGAACAAGGGGGCGATCGGCCTGATGCAGCTCATGCCGGACACGGCGAGCGAGCTCAACATCCGCGACCCCTACGATCCGGACCAGAACATCAAGGGCGGCACGATGTACCTCCGCCAGATGCTCGACCACTTCGCCGGCAAGGTCGAGCTGGCGATCGCCGCCTACAACGCCGGCCCCGGCGCGGTGGAGAAGCACGGCGGCATCCCCCCCTTCGCGGAGACCCGCGACTACGTGAAGCGGGTCCTGTCCCTCTGGCGGGGCGCCGACTTCAGCCTCCCCTCCGCCGTCTCGGTGCTGATGCCCGGCAACCGCCGCAAGCCCTATCTGATCCGCGGCCCCAACAACCGTCTCGTCCTGACCACCTCCCTGGGCGGCTCGAAGTAAGCTCCCTCTGCTGCGTCCGCGCTGGTGGCGTGTAGAATGCCCCCGCCGGCGGACGCCGGTCTTCGCCCAAGTCGATGCTCAATATCCCGAACCTGCTCTCGATCTTCCGCATCCTGCTGGTGCCGCCGCTCGTGGTGGTGCTGCTGACCAAGTTCGAGGGCAAGGAGTGGTGGGGCCTTGGCCTCTTCCTGCTCGCCGCGGTGATGGACTTCTTCGATGGCTACCTGGCCCGCCGCCGCCAGGAGGTCACCCGCTTGGGCACGCTGCTCGACCCCGCGGCGGACAAGATCCTGATCTCGGCCGCCTTCATCTCCCTGGTGGAGATGGACCACAGCAGCGGCCATACCGTGGTGCCGGCCTGGATCGTGGTGGTGATCATCGCCCGCGAGCTCGCGGTGACCTCGCTGCGCAGCTTCGCGGCGGCCGAGCACCTGGTGATCCCGGCGGGCTTCTCGGGCAAGGTCAAGACCACCGTCCAGATCATCTCGATCGCCCTGCTGATCATCTACAACAAGCTCGGCGAATTCCGCCACCTGGCCCCCATCTCCCTCTGGGTGACCCTGGCCGTGACGGTCTACTCCGGCGTCGAGTACTTCGTCCGCTTCGGGAAGCTCATCCTGCGGGGTGAGGTGAAGTAGGGGCGGCGGAAGCTTCCAACGGCGTATCCAAGCTTCCAATGGGCCATCGGAAGGTTCCGACAGCGTATCCAAGCTTCTGACCGCCCGTCAGAACCTTCCAACGGGCCATCCAAGCTTCCGACAGGCCATCGGAAGCTCTGGTACGCCATCGGAACCTTCCGACGAGCCGTCAGAAGCTCTGATACGCCATTCGAAGCTTCCGACAGACGAGCGCTCGCCCGTTCGCCGCTGCTGGAGCTTCCGGCAGCCGTCAGCGCTCCTGCTGAAAAAGGTGCTTGTAAGTATCTGTAGGGTAAGGGTTTGTCAAACCGGGCCATTTTTTACGTCTTCTGTGGGTGGAGACCATGAAAGCCCATGCCCGAAAACCACGATGGCAGCTACCGACTGCTCTTCTCCCACCCCCGGATGGTGGAGGACCTCCTGCGCGGATTCCTCCCGGAGATCTCACACTTCCGCCCGCTGGAACGGCGGAGTGAGGTCTACCTCAGCGACCATCTCGACCGCCGCGAGCAGGACCTCGTCTGGCGGTTGGGCGGGCCCGGAGGAGAGAGCGCCTACCTGCTCCTGGAGTTTCAGTCGAGGCCCGATCCCCAGATGTCACTGCGGATCTCCGTCTACACCGGCCTTCTCCTCCAGGACCTGATCCGCTCCCGGGAGATTTCCTCCTCGGCGCCCCCTCCTCTAATCCAGGCGGTTGTGCTATACAATGGAAAAGCACGCTGGCCCGGAACCTCGGGCTTGTTCCGTCGTCTCGATGCGATCCACGATCCGCTTCCCGACGATCCGGGCAACCTGGTGGTGCTGCTGTTCGAGCTGGAGCGGAGCCGGAGCGCGGACGAGCTCACCGGCCTCCTGGAGAGGCTGGCCGGTCTGGTCGCTGATCCGGAGCTGGCCGATCTGAGGCGGGCGTTCAAAGCGTTCCTTCGCGAGTCGCTCCTCCCGGCCCGTTTTCCGGGAGTCTGGTTCCCCGCGATGGCCGAC
>QHVW01000879.1:2374-3911 GCA_003223675.1 Acidobacteriota bacterium | reverse complement strand
GGTGAGGTCAAGGTGCTGGTCCGACAGTTGGAGAAGAAGTTCGGCTCGCTCCGGGAAGATATCCGGCAGCGGGTCAACACGGCCGACGCCGAGCAGCTTCTCGATTGGAGCGAGCGCCTTCTGGACGCCCGGTCCTTGAACGAGGTCTTCGGGAGTTAGTTTTTCCCGTCCCCTGGGAGACGAGACCGATGCTGCGGGAGACGGCAATGGAATGGACCCAGGAGTGGCTGCGGGAGGGGGAGCGCGCGGGTGAGGCCAAGATGCTGGTCCGGATGCTGGAGGGTAAGTTTGGCGCCCTCCGGGAAGACATCCGGCAGCGGATCAACACGGCTGATTCCGAGCAGCTTTTCGATTGGGCCGAGTGCGCCCTGACCGCCGAGTCTTTGAGCGAGATCTTCGGGAGCTAACTTTCCACCTCCCTCGCCACCTAATTGGCAGGCGAACCGGACCGGAATCCCGTCGACTCTGCGCCCCAGTTTCGCCCAGATCGCCCCAACCTGCTACTGTAGAAGAGACGCGTCCGGCACCTGCCTCCAGCCCCGAAGGGGCGCAGGCATAAAGCCTGGGGCTTCAGCCCCAAGTGACGGGCCGGACAAAATTTCAAGCCCCGAAGGGGCGCAGGCAGATCTGGCGAGGAGCCGCCTGCGCCCCTTCGGGGCTTGGGAGAAATGGGTGGGCGCCTGACCTGGGGTTGAAACCCCAGGCTTTATGCCTGCGCCCCGTGCGGGGCTGGGGACGGTGCCCCCGACACGAGGTGCCCGAGCGGAATGTCCATGCGACTGCACAGGCTGGAGATCCACAACTACAAGTCGCTGCGGAACGTGGCGATCGCGCCGACTCCGCTTTCCGTCTTCGTGGGCCCGAACGCGGCGGGGAAGACGAATCTGGCGGACGCTATTGATTTCCTCGGACATGCTTATTCGTGGGACCTGGAAAGGGCGGTGGCCTATAAAGGAGGATACGAGAACATTTGCTTTCGGGATATGGATAAATCGAAGGAGTCGATCCGATTCCGGGTAATCTTCGAAGTGCCCCAAAAACGCAGGTTTAAAGAGGGGAGATTCGTTGCCGAGCCGCTTCTCGTCGAGCACTCTTTTGAATTTAGAGGCGGTTCTCGTAGGGCTCAGGCTCCTTACACGATAAAATCGGAAAAGCTTATATTTTTTCGAAAGAATTTCAAGGGAGGAGGCTTTCAAGAAACGCGTCGGTTTTTCCGAACAGGTCGAAAGGTCGAAGCTAACGACCACATTACAGGCGAAGAAGCATTGAAGGAGCCGGGAGCTGATCTCAAAGAGCTCTGTCCGCTGATGCCATCGTTGTTGCCGAGAAGAAGTCGCGATTTCATGCTTTCCTGGGACGATACACTGCGGGCCATTTTCGAAAAACGCTTAGGTTCTCTTCGGGTCTTTCAGCTTGACTCTCAAAGTTGCCGGGAATCTGGTGTGCCCACCTCCGATACCGGCCTTGATCGTTCCGGCCGGAACTTGCCGGTCGCGCTTGATAATCTCAAAAAAGAACATCCGAAGGTATACTCATT
>QHVW01000879.1:0-2339 GCA_003223675.1 Acidobacteriota bacterium | reverse complement strand
CATTCGTTGGCGCTGTTCCTCAAAGAAAGGGGAGTGCGGCGCCACTGGTCTTCGCAAGAAGTTTCTGTGGGCACACTCCAGACGATAGCGATTCTCGTGGCGGTCCTCTCTCTCCTGGGACTTCGCTTGTAGTTATTGAAGAGCCTGAGAATAGCATCCACCCCTGGGGCCTCCGTAACCTCGTTGAAGCTTTCCGGATCGCTTCCGAGAAGAAGCAGATTATGCTTACCACTCACTCTCCGATCCTCATCGACCACCTCAGCCCTGAGGAGGTCTGGGTAGTCCAAAAACCGGGAACGGAGACCAAGATCGACCCGCTCCTCAGCCTCGATTCCTCCTTGAAGGAATCCTGGGGCCAAGGGAAATTCACCCTCTCAGAGTACCTGGACAGCGGAGCTGTTCCCCAGGCGGTTCCGGCCGCCAATTCATGAAGATCGGCTTGTTGGTTGATGGGGATGCGGAGTACCACGCTTTGCCGAAGCTTTTGTCGCGTCTTGAGTCGCCCCATCAGGTGTTGTCACAACCCTTGAAGTGTGACATTCAGCCGTTTGCCACCCCAGCACAGATGGCGCTGGCAGCCAGCAAAAAATTTCAGATTTTGCTGACGAGGGGTGCTGAGTCGATCGTGGTCCTCATCGACAAAGAGACGAGGCCGGACTGCACGGTCGAACTGGTCCGTGCCGTGGAACGTGAGGCTAGGAAGCGTCTCAGAGAAATGTCCACGACCGTGGACCTCCAAGTCGTCCTCAAGATCTCCATGTTCGAGAACTGGCTGATCGCCGATCCCGAAGCGCTCGGGGGCTTGGCGGGATTGTTCGAGAAGGTCGAACGGATCGAGAAGCAGGTGGGCAAGGGACGAGCGGACTCGGCGGATGCTCTGAGCCTCCTGAAGGCCTGCTCACGCGAGCGCGTCTACGATAAGGTGAAGGGTGCCATGGCGATCTGCCCACGGCTCGATCCGATACGGGCTGCGGGAAACTCCAGGTCGTTTCGTAAGTTCATGAAGGCACTGGAGGTTCCACAGAGAGGTCCCAGCCCGCGAAGACCCTCCTCCCGAGGCAAGAGGTGATGCGTCACCGGAGCGACTTGTAGTCGTAGCCCGGCGCAAACTCGATTTTGCCCTCCAGATCCAACAAAGACTTCCGCCGTTTCTGCCCAATCAGGACCTTCAGACCCTCGCGGATCAGCTCCTCCAGATCTGTAATCCCAGTAACCTGCACCGCCTCTTTTACGAGGTCGTCATCAATCTTGATCTCCATTCTCACCGTCCCACCTCCACCACCGCCCACCGTGGCGGGCAGTCGAACCGGGCGGGAATCACCGACATCCCGATCCCGGGATTGATGTACAGCGTCGTCAGCCCCCGGTCATTCGGGGCGGCGAATTCAAAGCGTCCCCGATCATAGAAGACTCCCAGGCTGGAGCGGGTGGTCAGAGGTCCGAAGAGGGGGATGCGGACCTGGCCGCCGTGAGTGTGGCCGGCTAAGACGACCGGAATCCCTCTCCTGGAGGCCTCGCGCACCACGTCCGCCATGTGGGAGAGGACGATCACCGGTGTTCCCGGCGGGACCCGGGGGCTGCGGGCGAGCGCCATCTCCAGGCGGGAGCCTCGCGTCCCCTCGCGGAACCCCTTGGGCGCGCGGGTTCCCGGGGGTAGCACGAGCGGCTCGTCGAGCAGGATCTTTCCGGCGTAGTCCACCACCCGGAGATTGCGGTAGGCCACCATCCCACCTCCCGAGGCCCAGAGGCCCACCGTCCCCTGCGTGACCCGGGTAGGAGAGCGGTCCTCGGCCTCGGCCTGCCAGCGGGGCGGCTCCGGGCGGCCGGCCCGCCAGACCTTGGCCCGCGCGATCACCCTCCCGGGCTCGACCTCCGTCCGCACCTTCAGGCGGTACCAGACCCCGGCCCTCGGCCGCACGCCGGTCTCGTTCTTCCCGACCAGCCCGGAGCCGTGCTCGAAGAGGCCGAAGCCGCCCCGCTGGCTCCAGGGGGAGAGGTCCCGGCTGAGCTCGATCTGCCGGTCCTCGCCGTCCACATAGCGGCTGTGGAGGGAGATGCCGGCGCCGGTCTTTTCAGTGCTGATCCGCGCGTCGCAGGTCACCTCGTAGCCGCTCCAGGAGAGCGGCCCCCCGGTGTCGGCCAGGCCGGCGGGAGCGGGATCGTAGTGGCTGTAGAAATTCCGGTAGGGCTTCCCCCGGGCCGCGCCGTAGAGCCGGACCCCGTCCACCGTCACCGGCCGGAACGGCGAGGGCCATCGCCAGGCGAGGTGGTCGTTCCCCACCTGGGTGTTCAGGCCGACGAGCAGGTAGCTCCCGTCCGGTCCGATCCGGCGCCCTTCG
>QHVW01000711.1 GCA_003223675.1 Acidobacteriota bacterium | reverse complement strand
TGGAGCAGCCGGGAATCCCCCCGGCGGACGCGGCGCAGCAGGACCAGATCGCCGTCCAGCCAGCGAGCCTCGAACGCCGATTCCACCTCGGCGCCGGCCGGCGCGCTCACCGGACGGACCAAGGTGGCCTGCCGGCCGAGCTCCTGCCGGCGCTGGAAGGAGAGCGTGTTGAGCTTCTCCTGCGTATAGACGGATTGCTGCCCGCTCTCGTTGCCACCGACGTTGATCCGGTCGGTCAGCACGCCGGGCGTCGACTGGAGGACCGCCCAGGGATCGCGGGCGGTCGGGATCTTCTCGAGCTCCTGCGCTTGGGGCTTCTGAGCGGTCTGTTGGGAGGCCGAAGGGCTCTCCTGGGCCGGCGGGCTTGGCGTCCGTGGGATGGGCACCTGCGCGAGCGGCACTGGCCGGATCGGCACCTTGAGGAGCACCTTGGGCGGGCGCAGTCTCCTGGAAGAGGTCGCCTGCCGCGGCGGCTGCTCGGGGACCGGCAGCGCCGCCACCCAGGCCGGCGCAGGCAGCGGGGGCTCAGCACGCAACGTATGCTCCGGGCCGACCTCGAAGCGGGCGTGGATCAGATTCGGCGGCAGCCCCGCCGGCTCGGCGGCCGAGCGGAACCGCGCGGCCGGACGGGTATTCTCCCGCGCGATCAGCTCCGTCAAGGTGGCATCCAGACGCCAGAGGGCGATGCGCACGTTCTCTTCATGGGTGGCGCGCTGGAGCGCCGCCGCCTCCGAGCGTTCGAGCGCCAGGGTCATGGCGGTGATGCGCGCCAGGGCGCCGAACACCACCAGAGCGCTCAGGGCGAAGGCCACGGCCACGAGGAGGGGACGGCGGATCACGGGCCCAGCCTGTACCCCTTGCCGCGCACGGTGACCAGGACGTCCCGGCCGCCCAGCTTCTTGCGCAGGCGCGCGATGGTCATGTCCACCGAGCGGGTGGCGATCAGATGCGGCTTCTGCTGCCACACCCGGGCCAGCAGCTCGTCCCGCGAGACGATGCGATCGCCGCTCTTCGCCAGATAGCGGAGCACGTCCACCTCCAGCTTCGAGAGATCCTCGCAGCCGCCGTCCGTGCGTCGCATCCGGCAACTGTCGAGGTCGACCTCACCCGTGGCGAGCTGAAGATGGCGAACGGGCTGCGGCCGGCCGGGCGAGCGCCGCAGCACAGCCTCCACCCGGGCCAGCAGCTCGCGGGCGCCGAACGGCTTGACCACGTAGTCGTCAGCCCCCAGCTCCAGCCCGCGCACGCGCTCCTCCTCGGCGCCCCGCGCCGTGACCACGATCACCGGCAGCGCCGGGTCCTCGCGCCGGATCCGCCGCAGGACCTCCAGGCCGTCGCGCCGCGGCAGCACGAGGTCGAGCAGCACGAGATCCAGATCTCCGGCCAGGGCGAGGTCCGTGCCGGTGGCGCCGTCGGCGGCCTCCCGCACCTCGTAGGAGGCATAGCGCAGCGCCGCCACCATGCCGCGCCGGATGGAGAGGTCGTCCTCGATTACCAGGATCACGCGCGTCGTCATCGCTCTCAGGCTCGATTCCGATGGTAGCCGATTTCCGTAGGGGCGGCCCTGCGTGGCCGCCCTAGACGGGAGAGATCGGGAGAGACGTTACCTTGCAGTTACGTTTCCCCCCGCCAGCGGGGTCTATCGTGGCCCATCAAACATCTCTCCGTAAGGAGGTCGCGTATGCGCACGAACATCGCAGCCGTCTTTCTCGTTTCAATGCTGATCCCATTTTTCGCGGAGGCCGCGCCGAGCAGGCTCGCGGATCTCGCCCGCGTGGCCCGGTCCGGGAACCCGGCCGAGGTCACACAGGCCATCGCCACCTTGCGGGAGGCGGGCTCGGCCGGCATGGAGGCCATGCTCGCCGCCTGCACCGACGCCTCCTGCGGGGACGTCCTGGACCGCGTCTGTGGAGTCCACGATTGCGCGGACATCCGCCTCTTCTGGTACACCGACCTCGACGCGGCCAAGGCGGCGGCCCGCGCCACGGGCAAGCCGATCCTCTCCCTGCGGCTGATGGGGCGGCTGGACGAGGAATTCAGTTGCGCCAACAGCCGCTTCTTCCGCACCGTCTTCTACAACAACAGGGAGATCAACGAGCTGTTGCGGGACCATTACGTCCTGCACTGGCGCTCGGTGCGGCCGGTGCCGAAGGTGACGATCGACTTCGGCGACGGCTCCCGCCTGGAGCGGACCCTCACCGGCAACAGCATCCATTACGTCCTGGACAGCCGCGGCCGGCTGCTGCAACCCCTGCCCGGGCTTTATGGACCCGAATCCTTCCGGGATGCCTTGAAAGATGCGGAAAAGGCGTCCCGCGCGGCTGCACGGATGGACGACGAGAAATACTCATCTTGGGTGACCGCGCGCTTCGAAGGCCAGTTGAGCAGAGCCGCGGACAGCCTGCTCCGCGATCAGGAGGCACTCGCTCCGGCGCCTCCGGCTCCCCCGGCTCCGGCGCCTCCGGCCCCAGCGCACGAGCCCGTGGCCGCAACGGACTTGCTCCCCGTCGAGGCGGCCCAGCTCGAGGAACTGGAGAAGATACCCACCGCGCGCGATCCCTGGA
>QHVW01000394.1 GCA_003223675.1 Acidobacteriota bacterium | reverse complement strand
GCCGATTGATCGTTCTCGTCGTCCGAGACCAGGGCCCGGCAGAAATCCGAGGTGAGGATCTCCGTCGGCTTGAAATGCCGCCGGGCGAACGTGGACTTGCCGGCCCCGGAGACGCCGACGAGCACCACCAGCGAGAGTTGGGGGAGGTCGATCCTCACCGGGAGAAGATCCCCATCTGCGTCGGCGCCCCCACCTCCGGGTCCTCCTCCCCCACCGGCTGAAAACGCACGTGGTAGCCGAACTGCGCGGCGACCCCCACGGCCCAGACGTGGAATTCCCCCCGCGTCCACTCGAAGCGGTGGTCGCGGTGGCGGAAGCGGCCGGCGGGGAGGGACGGCCAGCGGACGTTGTAGTCGCGGTTGGGCGTGGTGAGCACCACCGTGCCCGGACGGGCGAATTCGAAGACCGTTCGCTCGAAGGCGGCGAGGCGGGGCGGATCGAGGTGCTCGACCACCTCCACCACCGCCGCCGCGTCGTAGCCGGCCAGGCGGCGGTCGCGATAGAGGAGCGAGCCGTGGAGGAGCTGGATGCGCTCGCGCTGCCGGGGCGGCAGGCGGTCGAGGTCGAGCCGCTCGCGGGCGATGGCCAGCGAGCGGGAGTCGACGTCCATGCCCACGATCGCGGTGAATTGCGGATCGGCGAGCAGGCGCTTGAGCAGCTTGCCGTCGCCGCAGCCGAGGTCGGCCACCCGCCGGGCGCCGCTCTCGTGGAGCACCCCGGCCACGAGGTCGAGCCGCTGGTCGTGCAGGCGGAGGGGGCGCTCCAGGATCGCCTCCTCGGCGTCGCGGATGCGCGCCGTCTCCTCGGGCTGGGATTCCCCTTCGGTGGCGAGACGGGCCATGGCCTCCCGCATCAGCCCCCGCTGATGCCGGAGATAGCGCCGCGTGATCGTCTCCCTCTCCGGGTGCGTGCCGAGCCACCCCTCGCCGTGGCGGACCAGCTTCTCCACCTCCGGATCGCCCACCCAGTAGTGCTTGTCGTCGTCGAGCACGGGCACCAGCACGTAGAGATGGGCCAGCAGGTCGCTCAACCGGCAGGTGGCGCGCAGGGTCACCGTGAAGTAGCGGCTCGCTCCCCAGGCCGGAAAGGCGGGATCGAGCGGATGAAGATCGGCGTGGACCGTATAGCCGAGCGGCTCGAACAGGCGCCGGAGGAGCCCCTCCCCACCGCGGCAGGGGAGCGCCGCGATGCGCGCCTCCAGCGGCAGCGGCGACGCCGCCAGCTCCGGCATCCGCTCGCACCGCCCGCCCAGCGCCGTGCCGAGCACCCGCGCGATGGCCACCGCCAGGAAGGACGAGGCCACGTAGGGACGGTCGTTGACGTACTGGTCGATCGTCCCGCCCGCGCCGCGCACCAGCCCCACGGGATCGACGTCGAGCAGCAGCGCCGCCGTGCAGGCGGTCTCCGTGGCCTCCGGATAGAAGACGTGCGCGGCCCCGAACGGCAGCTCGAACGTCTGCACCCGGTCCGGATGCTTGTGCAGCAGGAATCCCAGATCGGTGGCCGGGACGTGGGTGGTGCGCAGGGTCAGGAGCATGGAGGCGGGATTGTAACGGAGGGGGCCCGCCCGGGGGATCCCCTCCGTAGCGTCTCAGAGGGACCGTCTGAGACGCAAAATGAGACGCTACCGATCCGGGGCGGACGGTTCGCCCCGCGATGCGGACGCTTCACGCCGAAAGGCGGACGCCCCAGATTCAGGGCGGACGGTACACGCCGGATTCCGCGAGACGCAGATTTCGGCGGGTCCGGTCCGCCCCGCGAGGCGGATCCTCCACGCCGAAAGGCGGACGCCCCAGATTCGGGGCGTACGGTACACGCCGGATTCCGCGAGACCCAGACTTCGGCGGGTCCGGTCCGCCTCGAAAGGCGGGAGGTCCCCGATTCGGGGCGGATGGCGCAAGCCGGGTTCCGCGCGGCCCAGACTCCGGCGGTGCCCTTCGGCCTCGCGAGGCGAATCTCCGCCGCCGCCCGCCCGGAGCTCGGCCTTCCAGGCCGCCTCGGTGAGGATCGTGCCGTAGCCTTCCTGGGGATCAACGCGGCGCGGCGAGCCAGGCCTCGACGCGCCGCTTGAGCTCGTCGAGCTCCGGGCAGCGTTGCAGGACTCCTCGCCACTCACCTCCGAGACCTCGCATCGCCCAGGCCCGGCCCTGACCGGCGTCGAGCTTGGGTGCCCGCTCTTGCAGAAAAGGCTCCGCGAAACGCTCCTTGGGATGGATCTCGGCCCGGATCTCGCGCCAACCCGTCCCCAGGGTCTCGGAATGAATCGCCAGCATCCAGACTTCGATCTCCTCTATAGCCAGGCAGACGAAAAGGCGGCCGGGATGCTCGGCTTCCCGAGCCTTCGCCACGGCGGCTCTCGCCTCGTCACCATCCCGGTCCACGAGGACCAAAAACAAATCGTTCATCGGGTAGGTCGCGACGATCCTGGACAGGATGTCCGGATTCAAAGCTTCGGCGACGCCGCGCAGACGGGGGTTGGGAAGGACCGTGACCCGAGGAGCCTTTCCGAGATCGGCAAAGATCTTTTCGACGACCGGTTTGAGGATGTATTGATCGAGTCTGGGGTCCTCCGGGATCACCAGGACCTTCACAGAGCCATCTCCAGCCAGCCGGTAGTGAACATCTCCTCGATCCCCGTCCGCTCCACCACCTCGTTGAAGTGCGGCAGGTCGCCCAGACGGCGCATGATCGTCCCTTCATGGTCCGGAACGCGGCCGAAGACGATCGTGCTCCGCAGGGACTCATCGCTGAGCCATTGCAGCACGACCGGCGAGTGGGTGGTGGCGATGACCTGGATCTGCCGTTCGCGGGTGACGGCCTTCAGATATTCGACGAGCAGGCGGATTCGCGTCGGATGGAGGCCGGCCTCGATCTCCTCGATCAGAATGACGGCGCCGGGCTCGGCGGTGCGCAGGGCCAGGAGAGTGCCAAGGAAGTGGAGCGTGCCATCGGAGATACTGCGTGCCGAGATTCGCTGGCCGCCCTTCTCGACGAACATTGCCATGACATCGCCCAACTCTTTCACTTCGAGAAAATCAATCCCCTCGATCTCGGGCGCACAGAATTGGGTGAGCCAAGCGATGAAGCTCTGCTTCTCTTCAGCGAAGTCACAGAAGCGAGCGAGCACTCCCGAAATGTTCTTGCCATCTTCTCCAAGAAGCTCATCCCGCCTTCCATACCCGCGCATCGTGGACGGATCTATCCTCAGGAGTTGAATCTTCCGCAGCGCTTCCCTTAACGCAACAACCAAGCTACGCTTTAGGGAGTTAAGAGAAAGCAGTAGATCGTGATCCGCCATCATGCTTCTGAGCTTCCCCGCTCTGGATGTAGCGCTCTGACCGTCCAATTCACCAAAGATCTCCTTACCAACCCCGATAATAGGAGAGATAAGGCTTGTGATAAAATGACGGATCTCAATTTGATCTGGCAGAGGCTGCATAAAGCTCGGCTCAGGATAGTCGGAAGACTCTGTGGCAAGCCAAGTCGTGTCTACGGTAAACGCTTCGGTTCCCAACCGAACAGCCTCCTCTGCACGTCCGCGAAGCCCCGGCCACGCATCTGGACGGGATCTCGTCTCGCCATTGAGGACCTCGCTCAAGGTTAGATCGAAGCTGATCCCCTTTAAGAAACGAATCGCATCCAGAAAATTGCTCTTTCCCGACGCGTTCGCCCCCACGAGGAGCGTCAAGGGGGCGACCTCGACCTCCTCGTCAACGAAGCTCTTGAAGTCTTTGAGACGAATTCGTTTCAGCATGACGGCGATCCAGGGACACGATCCGCGTTCTGTGTTCTCCAGTGTTTTGGGGTTTGCCCCGTGAGGGGCAAAGGCATGTAGCCTGGGCGTCAGCCCCAGGTAACCGGCACCACAAAAGCCCCAGAGCCCCAGAGGGGCGACGGCAGCTTACTTCGGAGTGCTGATCTGCCGTCGCCCCTTCGGGGCTTGAGATCCTTTGGGCCTCTCCAACCTGGGGCTTGCGCCCCAGGCTTCTACATGCCTTTGCCCTGACGGGGCAAAATTCCAACATCGGCTGGTGCGACCAGCGCATCGGATCGTATCATGCGACATTCCCGAGATCGGGCGCCCCCAGCCCATCCCTGCCGTCCCTCTTGCCGCGCCCCAAACAGGAGGGTATGCTCTCGAAAACGAGAGATCACGGGAGGGTGCTCATGAGTGCAGGCGGAAGCTCGGCGAAGATGCGAGGGATCCTGCTCGCGGCGCTGCTGTCGCCGCCACTCGCGGCCGCGGCGGCCGAGCCGCCTGTTGCGGCGCCGAAGCCGGCCGAATTCTGCGCGAGTCTTGCCAGGGTGATGGCGGCGGCAGCGTCGGGCTTCGAGCCCCTTCGCGGCAAAGCAAGGGAGGACAAGGGTTGGGCTGCGACCGAGGCGCTTCCCGGTACGCACGGCTGCACGATCGAGACGAATCAGTACGAGATCGGGCCTCTCCACGAATACCGTTGCGCCATCTCCAGCCAGGACGACGACGCCGTCGCCAGCGCGGACCTGGAGGGCATGCGGCGCCTGGTCTCCCAGTGCCTCGGCGAGTCGTGGCGTGTCGGCGAGGTGCGGCACTCTGACACGCATACCGTGTTCTTCACGAGATCGACCGGGGAGCCCTCGCTGGAGCTTTTGGACTGGAGACTTCTGGGTACCAGGCACGATGTAGCCCTGGCGGTGAAGCCGCCGGGGGTTTCGGTCACCCTGAAGGGGCGGCGTGCCGGCAAAGCGATCGACCTCGATGCGCCGATGGACATCAAGGCCAAGGACGAGGACGCTCAGGATATTTTTCGTGCCATTGGTGAAGCGCTGGACGCCGACGCCTTCCTCGACGCCGATGCCCACGGCAGAGTCACTCTCGAGCGCAGGGACATGCCGCTGCACGAGGTTCTCGACGCGGTGTGCACCCAGGCTGGCTGTGTCTGGTCCCTCGCCCCCGGGGAACAGAGACCCCAGCTATCTATGAAGCGTAAGAAATCCTGAGGCTGAGCAGACAGCGTCTTTTCCTCCAGAGTAGGGATCTGGGAGATGAAGCCGGACGGCTCTCCATCGCCGTGAGAACCCAGCACCGTCTGTCTCTCGCGCTTCTCGCCGCGCTGCTCGCCTGCCGGCACCCCCACGCCTCCGGCCCGCTCCGCCAGGAGGCTTATGTCTGGCAGCGGAGCTGGAGCCCGGCGGTGCGGCAGGCGATCCAACAGGCGTCCGGGATCTCCGGCTTCGTCGTGCTCGCCGCCGAGGTGGACCTGCGGTTGGGATCTCCAAAAGTCGCCCGCATCCCTCTCGATCCCTCCCTGAAGGACTCCGGCAAGCCCGTCGGCGTTGCCCTGCGGGTGACCACCTTCCCGTCGCGTTTCGCGGACGCGCCCCGGATTGTCCAGCTCCTCGCGGGGATCACGCGCGATCTGACCGCCGAGGCGCGGGCCAAGGGGATCGCCCTCTCCGAGATCCAGATCGACTACGACTGCCCGGAGTCGAAGCTCGACGACTACCGTGGGCTCCTTCCCCTCCTGCGCAAGGCCGCCGCGCCGGTCCCGCTGACCTTCACCGCCCTGCCGAGCTGGATGGATCAGCACCGGGCCTTCGGCAGGCTCATCGCGGCCGCGGACGGCTATGTGCTCCAGGTCCACTCGCTGAAACCACCCTCTGAGCCTCGGGGAGAGATCGCGCTCCTGAAGCCGGAGGAGACGCGGGAGTGGATCGACACGGCGGCCCGCTTCGGCCGCCCCTTCCGGGTGGCCCTCCCCACCTACGGCTATCTCGCGGCGTTCGGCGCCCAGGGCCGGCTGCTCGGGCTCTCCGCCGAGGGTCCCCTCCTCTCCTGGCCCCAGGGAATCACCGTGCGGACCGCGCGCAGCGATCCGGCGGTCCTGGCGGGGCTGATCCGGGATTGGACCCGGGACCGCCCGCGCGAGCTGGCCGGCGTTCTCTGGTACCGGCTGCCGGTCGAAGGGGACCGTTTGAACTGGAGCTGGCCGGCGCTGCGGGCGGTGATGGAGGGCAGGGAGCCGCATGGCGCGGTGCGGGCGGCCGTCCGCGCTCCGGAGCCCGGACTGGCCGAGATCGATCTCTTCAACGAGGGAGACGGCGAATCCGCCCTTCCCTCGCCGGTTCGGGTACGATGGAAGGAGGGGACCCTCCTCGCGGCGGACGGGTTGGCGGGATACCAGATGCAGCCTCCGGAACGGAACGAGCTGAGCCTCGATGCCGCCGATGAGTGGCTGAAGCGGACGCCGGCCGACGCACCCATGGCGCTCTGGGTCCGCGCCAAGCTCCTGCTGCGCGCGGGCAAGCTGGCCGAGGCCGAGCCGCTGCTGGCCCGGGTCCGCGCGGCGCTGCCGGCCTCCCCTCCTGAGGACCACATCTTCTGGAACCCTTACGAGACGCAGGTCCGGCTGGCGTTCCGCCCCCAGGCCGCGGGTGAGCTGGGAGCCGTCCGCCTGGCGCGCGGGGACTACGAGGCCGCTCTCGACGACCTCCTGCGCGGCGGCTGGTGGACCGACGCCGCCTACGTGGCCGAGCGGGTGCTCACCCTGGACGAGCTCCGCGCCTACGTCGACAAGACCTGGTCCGCCGAGCTCGCCGCCCAGAATCCCGAGGAGCCCCGCAACGTCGACGAGCTCGGCAATTTCTGGGAGCACCAGTATGCGGGCATCGCGCCGCCGCCGGACGGCCGGGCCGCCTATGACATCCGCTATCTGCTCGGCCGCCGGCTCGCCCGGGAAGGCCGGCTCGCCGAGGCCCGCCCTTACCTTCCCGAGGATCTGCAGCCGGACCTGGACGACCTCGCCCGCTCGCTGGCCGCGGGCCGGGACGCCCGTCGCCCCGCCGCCGAGCGGTCGCAGGCGTTCTTCCGGGCCGCCTGCCTCACCCGCTATCAGGGGATGGAGCTGCTCGGCACCGAGGTCGATCCCGACTGGCACGTCTTCGATGGGGAATACGGGCTCCTCCCCTTCATCGTGGGGAGGAGCGATCCCAGGACCCATCAGCATCTCCGTCCCACCGCCGACGAGCGGCAGCGG
>QHVW01000710.1 GCA_003223675.1 Acidobacteriota bacterium | reverse complement strand
GCAGCCGCAGATGGCCTATCGCTATCTCGGGGTCTGGAACGTGGGCACCCTGCTGCTGCGGGCGCCGGGCGCGCCCGGGGCGGCGCGAGATCCCGCGGCCACGCTGCGCCGGGTGCAGAACACCTACCTGCTCCCCCGCTTCCGCTTCGTGCCGCGGGTGAGCTTCCATCCGGACGTGCCCGGCGCCCTGCTGTCCGCCCGCACCCTCGCCTGGCAGGTCAACCGCCACGAGCAGTGCATCCGGCCGGACGGGCCCGCGGAGACGGTGGCCTTCCGCCAGCCGCCGCGGCTGCTCTCCTTCGCGGACGAGGGGGGGAGGATCGGCGTCCGTTATCAGGCCGGAGAAGGAGGCGGGCTGTTCGTGGCCGGCATGACCTACGACCGGGGGTGGCGGGCCACGCTCGACGGCACGCCCCTGGAGGTCTATCCCACGGCGGCCTGCCAGATCGCCGTGCGGCTCCCGGCCGGCGACCACCGTCTGGAGCTCCGCTATCACGAGCGGCTCCTGGGCGCCGGCGCCGCCGTGACCCTGCTGGCGCTGGCGGCCGGCCTCGGGCTCCTGCTCAAGGGACGGCGGCGCCATCTGGCGTAGAGCATCTGGCATAGAATCGCCGCACCGTGCAACTCGAGATCCTCCTCGGCATCTACGCCGCGCTCTTCGGCCTGATCGTGGGCAGCTACCTCAACGTGGTCATCTACCGGGTGCCGCTGGGGATCTCGACCGTCCTGCCGCGCTCGCGCTGCCCGCAGTGCGGGGCCGCCATCCGGGCCGTGGACAACGTCCCGGTGCTCTCCTTCCTGCTGCTGCGCGGGCGCTGCCGGCAGTGCGGCGCGCACATCTCCTGGCGCTATCCGGCGATCGAGGCGGCCACGGCGGCCCTCTTCGTCGCCTGCTTCCTGCGCTTCGGCATCTCGTTGGAGACGCCGGTCGCCGCCCTCTTCACCGCGCTGCTGCTGGCGCTGGCGATGATCGATTACGACCACATGATCCTGCCCGACGTGCTGACCTGGCCGGGGATCGCGCTCGGCATCCTCCTCCAGCCACTGGTCCCCTGGGCCCGCCTGTGGGAGGGGCCGTGGGGGGCGATGGCGTTGCGGTAGGAGAAGAGGGTGAAGGTGGAGAGCACCACCAGCAGCAGCAGGGCGACCGGCAGCAGGATCAGCGTGCTGCTCGCCGTCTGGACCGCCTGGTACCTCTGGCGCCACGAGGAGGGGATGGGCCTGGGCGACGTCAAGATGCTCGCCCTGATCGGCGCCTTCCTGGGCTGGAAGGGGATGCTGGTGGCGCTCTTCGCCGCCGCCCTGCTGGGCTCCGTCGTGGGGCTCACGCTGATGGCTTTCGGGGGGCTCGACCTCAAGGCCAAGCTGCCGTTCGGCGTCTTCCTCGCCCTCGGCGGCCTGATCGCCCTCTTCGCCGGCGAGCCGCTGGTGCGGGCGTACGTGGCGTACGCCCACAGCCTATGAGCCCGGAGACGCGGCCCGCGCGCCGGTTGGGGCTGCGGCGCGAGGTGCTGATCCTGCTGCCGGTCGCCCTGCTGCTGCTGGTGGTGCTCTCCACCTTCACCCTCTTCTCCTACCGCAACGCCATCGCCCTGCTCGCCGCCGAGCGCCAGCAGGAGGCGGCGCGCCTGGCGCGGGCCGTAGCCGACCGCCTGGCCGTCTCCCCGGCGGGCGCCCTGCCGGGGCCCCGCGACCTGCGCGAGCCGGCCCCGTCGGCGCGCGGCGTCGCCCTGGTCGACGCCCGGGGGGAGGCGATCGCGGAGATCGGCGAGCTGCCGGCCGGCGGGCTGCTCGAGCCGGCCGGCGGCCGGCCGGTCCGCCAGCCGCTCGGCGTGGGGCCGGACGGCGCCTCGCCCGACGCCGTGGTCGGTTTCGCCCCGCTCGCCGGCGGGCGCTTCGTGCGCGTCGACCTGCCGGCCGGCGCGCTGGCGCGGCAGCGGCGCTCGCTCGCCGTGCTCACCGTGGCCGTGCTGTCGATCAACGCCGGCCTCGCGGTGCTGCTGCTCTTCTTCCTCCGCCACCTGCTCGCGCCTTGGGAGATGCTGCTCGCCCGCGCCCGCCAGGTGGAGGGCGCGGCCTTGAGCGGAGAGAACGAGATCGAGCACCTCCTCGGCACCTTCGACCGCGCCCTCGCCGCCCTCGCCGGCCGCCAGGGGCGCGCGGCCGAGGACGACATCGCGGCCCTCGAGCGGACCCTCTCGGCCAGCCTGCAGAGCGGCCTGCTGCTGCTCGACCGCGAGGGGCGGGTGCTGGCGCTCAACGCCGTGGGCGCGACGCTCCTCGGCGCCGGACTCCCGGAGCCGGGAGCGCCGCTCGACCAGGTGCTCGCCGGCCAGCCCGAGCTGCGCGAGATCCTGGCGGCGGCGGTGGCCGAGGGGACCGCCCCCCAGCGCCAGGAATGCGCCGTGCGCCATCCGGA
>QHVW01000709.1 GCA_003223675.1 Acidobacteriota bacterium | reverse complement strand
CACGCCGCCGCCGGGCGCGTCGAGCATCGCCCGCACCCGCGAGCGGGTCACCCAGCAATCGTAAGTGCCGAGAATCCACACCACCGGCGCTGCGATCCGCGCGAGATCCTTCCGCGCGTCCTCCAGAAAGGCGAGCCCGGCCTCCATGGCCTGGCCATACAGGGAGACGCCGCGGATGGGCCGGCCGTGAATCAGGATCGTCTCCGGCCCCTCGCCGCGTCGGTAGGCGTCGAACAGGTCGAGCCCGGCGAGGTAGTTGCGCAGCACGTCCTGGGCGTCCGGGCAGCCGAAGGGGGCGATCCAGAGGTCGACCGGCGCCTCCGCCGCGCACTCCAGGATGGCCTTGCGGGCCGGGATGGCCGAGAGCGAGACGCTCACCAGGGTCCGCCGCGCCGGGCGGAAGCGGCGCTGGAGGTAGCGCAGCGACGCCGCGGTGTCGTCCCCCAGATGGCCGAAGGTCCAGTGGTAGTAGGGCCTCCCCTCGGCCGCCAGGCGCGCGTCCATGGCGCTCTCGCCGGCGATGTAGGAGGCGTCGAAGCGCAGCACCACCGCCTTGCGGCCGTCGCGGTCGAGGTCGTCCAGGAGGGTGCGGGCGAGGAGGCCGAAGACCTCCTTGCGCTTGAGGATCGCGGGCGCGATCACCACCGCCACGTCCGGGCGGACGTTGGGATCGGAGGTGTCGAAGTTGGCGTCCACGATGGCCGCCACCGCGTCCCCCCGCCGGTTCTTGTAGCGGACGATCTCCACCCCGCCCTCCTCGGTCCGCCGGGGCCGGCGCACGAAGGCGGCCACCTTGCCGCCGAGCAGGGAGACGGTGCGCGAGAGGCGCGTCGCCAAGCCGCCGCGCACCGCGTGATGGCGGATCTCGCGGAAGCTGTCCCGAGCTCCCTCCCCCTCGTCGAAGCGGAGGCCGGCGCGCACGACGCCGTCGTCGAGCGCCGAGAGGTAGCGCACGGTGGCGCCAGCGATCTCCCGCCGCGCCCCCTCGGCCTCCAGGCTGAACGCGGGGAGGCGCGCGCCCGGCACCAGCACCGCGCCGGCGGCGAGGCGGACCGAGGCGCCGCCTTCCCCCAGGTCCATCACCGGCAGCCGCAACCGGCCCTCGGGCAGATGCGGCGCGGCCAGCTCGCAGAAGGCGGCCCGCGGGCCGGCCCGCCGTTCCGCCCGCCGCTCGGTCAGGTAGACGCGCTCGGGGACCATCACCTCGGTCTCCCCGCCCCGCACCGAGAGCACGATCCCCTCCAGGGCGTAGAAGAGCGGCGCGTCGGCGAAGGCCAGGTAGAGCACGCGCGTGCGGGGCGGCGCCGCCACGTCGAGCCGCAGCGTGGCGCCGTGCGGGCCCGCGGGGTCGAAGGCCACCGCCCGGCAGGGGACGGGCGTGAAGCCGCGGCCGGGCCGGATGGCGGTGAGCGGCAGGCCGCGCTCGGCCACGCCCTGGAGGAGGGTCTGGATCTCGGACGGCTCGCCGAGCGGCAGCAGGTTGCCCGGGACGAGGTCGCCCAGCGCCCGTTGCACGCGGACGATGGCCTCGTCCATCTCGTAGAAGCCGGCGTGGGAACGGAGACGGGCGCGGTCGCGCGCCGAGACCTCCTCGAAGCGCACGCCGATCCCCTCGGGCGAGGAGCGCACGGCGCGGGCGGTCACCTGGATGGGTCTGGGATCGGTGGGGATCTCCAGCGCGAGGCGGAGCCGCACGTCCGGCGCCACGGCCAGGGGCGTGCGCAGGAAGGCGCCGTCGGCCGAGAGATCGGTGGCCATCAGCCCTCGCCCGAGCTCGGGGCCTTCCAGCACGCGCACGGCGGCGAGCGTGCGGCGCCGGGGCGAGCGGCGCTCCTCGTTCGAACGGCCCACCTCCCAGCGGGCAGGCCTTTCCAGGAGCTGCGGCTCCTGGACGTCATCCCTTGCGATCATCCCCCTGACCCCTCCCCAAGACCGCGCCCGTACATCCCGCTCAGGCGTTGGGGAGGGGGTCATGAGCCGCCCAAGTCCCCGTTCGCCTGGTCCGCGAGCCGTCCACGGATCTCGGCAAAATCCCGGTGGCAGTGGAGGAAGACGTCCACCAGCACCGGATCGAAATGTGCCCCGCGGTCCCGCTCGATGCGGCGGACCGCCTCTTCATGCTCCAAAGCGATTTTGTAGGGCCGGCGGCTGGTGATCGTGTCGTAGGCGTCCGCGAGAGCCACGATGCGTGCGGCGAGCGGGATCTGGGGTCCGATGAGCCCGCGCGGATAACCTGAGCCGTCCCAATGCTCGTGGTGGCAGTAAGCAATCTCCATGCCCATCCGCAGGAAGCGGTGGCCGTCGTAGCGCTCGACGACGTTGCGCAGGGTGTCGCCGCCGATCTCGGGGTGGCGGCGCATGACGGCCATCTCCTCGGGGGCGAGCGGCCCCTCCTTGCGCAGGATGGCGTCCGGGATGCCCACCTTGCCGATGTCGTGGAGGGGGCTCGACTTGTAGAGTTGCTCGACGAATTCGTTGGTGATCCTCCCCAGAGTGGGCTCGCGGCTGGCGGCCTGGGCGAGCAGGCGGCTGTATTCGGCCATGCGCTCCAGGTGGCGGCCGGTCTCGTGGTCGCGCGACTCGGCGAGGCGGGCGAGGGTGAGCAGGGCGATGTCGCGGGTCTGGCGGATCTCCACCGTCTGCTCGCGCACCATGCGCTCGAGGCCCTGGCGGTACTCCTCGTTCTGGCGGATCAGGCGGGCGCGCTCGACCGCCCGCTCGACGGTGGCGAGCAGGTCGTCCACCTCGAACGGCTTGGTGATGTAGTCGTAGGCCCCGGCGCGCACGCACTGGCGGACGGTGTCCATCTGCTGGACGCCGGTGACCATCACCACCTGGATGGTCTGGTCGAGGGACTTCAGCCGCTCCAGGAGCTCGACGCCGGAGAGGCCCGGCATCTCGATGTCCGAGAGCACCAGCGACGGCCGGGGCTCCTCCGCGGCGAGGCGGAGCGCCTCGGCGGCGTCCCTCGCAAGCCGGCAATCCAAGGGGAGCAGAGAGAGGTGAGACGCCAGCAGAGCCCGGATGGCGGGCTCATCATCGACGATTACGACGCGTTCTTTCATACTGCGCCAAGCTGGCCCGGGCCTCCAGACAGCGAAGCCCGGCTCCCTCCTCCCTCTGAAATCGTGAGGAGAGGGCCTTCTCCAGCCTGGCCGGGGAGGAGAATGGCCGGTTGGATAGGGCCCTCTCCTCGGCAACTTCGTTGAAATCACGACTCGACGGCGACTACTACGTTGCAGATTGTACAGGAAAGAGTGCAGCTT
>QHVW01000708.1 GCA_003223675.1 Acidobacteriota bacterium | reverse complement strand
GCTCTCACCGGCCCACCGCCGCCATCTCGCGGCGTGGCATGAATCCAGGAGGCTCCGTGATGCAGGATGAGGAAGACCTCCAGGCCCTCTGCCTGCTGGGAGCTGCGATTGTGCTGGCTTGAATTGTTCGTAGGGGCGGCCCTATGTGTCCGCCCTGGGTGGGGGGCTTGGTCCGGTTGGAAATTTCCGCCCACCCAGGGCGGCCACATAGGGCCGCCCCTACGAGAGATCCCTCATTCCTGGGCTGACGGCGTACTGGACGCCGAGGCCGCCCGGCCCCCTGCTATGCTGGAGCCGCGACATGCCCAGCGTCTATGACCTGAAACCCGCCTTCCAGCGGCTGCTGCGGCCGCTCTGCGGCTCCCTGGCGCGGGCGGGCGTCACCGCCAACCAGGTGACGGTGGGGGCGGCCCTCCTGTCGCTGGCGGCCGGCGGCCTTGTGGCCTGGCGGCCGGCGGCGCGATGGCCGCTATTGCTCATCCCCGGCGTCCTGCTGGTGCGCATGGCCCTCAACGCGATCGATGGCATGCTCGCCCGCGAGCACGGCCAGAAGAGCGCCCTGGGGGGCATCCTCAATGAATTGGGAGACGTGGTCTCGGACGCCGCGCTCTACCTGCCCCTGGCCCTCGTGCCGGGGATCTTCCCCTGGCTGGTGGTGATCCTGGTGCTGCTCGCCGGCCTGACCGAGATGACGGGCCTGGCCGCGGTGCAGATCGGCGCCTCCCGGCGCTATGACGGGCCGATGGGCAAGAGCGATCGCGCCGTCGCGCTCGGCGCCCTCTGCCTGGCCCTCGGCCTCGGCGCCCCCGCCGGCTCGTGGACGAACGTCCTGCTCACCCTGTTGGACGTGGCGCTCGTCCTCACCGTGATCAACCGCTCGCGGCAGGCCCTGCGCGAGCTCGATGGGAGGCCGATTTGAGCCCCCGCGTCTCCGCGCTCCTGCGGATCCCGCACCTCAATCCGGCCGTGCTGTGGATCTTCGGCGTGATCTTCGCGATCTTGGTGATCGCGACCGCCGTGGTCTGGCTCCTCGGCCGCCTGAAGCCGGAGAAAGACTGGACCGAGCTGCGCCTGCGGATCCGCACGTGGTGGTTGATCGTGGGGGTCTTCGGCCTGGCCCTCAATCTCTCCCGCGCCGTCTCGCTGGTCCTCTTCGCCTTCGTGAGCTTCCTGGCCCTGCGCGAATACCTGTCGCTCGTCCCCACCCGCCGCGCCGACCGCGTCGTGCTCTTCTGGGCCTACCTGGCGATCCCGCTGCAATACCTCTGGATCGGCATGCACTGGTACGGGATGTTCATCGTCTTCATCCCGGTCTACGCCTTCCTCCTCCTGCCCATGCACATGACGCTGATCGGCGAGACCAGCGGCTTCCTGCGCGCCGCCGGCAGCCTCCACTGGGGGCTGATGACCATGGTCTTCGCGCTCAGCCACGTCGCCTTCCTGCTGGTGCTGCCGGCGGCGGTCAACCCGCGCGGCGGCGGCCCGGGGCTGGTGCTCTACCTGCTCTTCCTCACCGAATTCAACGACGTCGCGCAATACATCTGGGGGCGCACGCTGGGCCGCCACAAGGCGATCCCCAAGGTGAGCCCGGGGAAGACCGTGGAAGGGCTGCTGGGCGGCGTCGCCACCACCCTCGGGCTCGCCTGGCTGCTGGCGCCGCGCCTGACGCCGCTGACGCCGGGAGAATCGCTCCTCGCCGGCGTCATCATCGGCATCGGCGGCTTCGTGGGCGACGTGGTGATGTCGGCCGTGAAGCGCGACCTGGGGCTCAAGGACAGCGGCACCCTGCTCCCCGGCCACGGCGGCGTGCTCGACCGCATCGACAGCCTCCTCTACACGGCGCCGCTCTTCTTCCACTTCGTCTGGTACCTGCACGGGACGATCGTCACCCGGCTGGGAGATTGATCCTTTGAATCGGCTCCTGCGCTTCGTCTTCTTCCGGCTGGTGGTGCGGCCGGTGGTGGGGATCGCGCTGGGGGTCACCGTCCGCCACCGGGAGCGGCTGCCGGCGGACGGCCCCGCCGTGCTGGTGGCCAACCACAACAGCCACCTGGACACCATGGTGCTGATGACCCTGCTGCCGCCGCGCCTGCTGCCCAAGGTGCGGCCGGTGGCGGCGGCCGACTACTTCCTCAAGAACCGGCTGATGGCCTGGTTCTCCCTGCGGATCATCGGCATCCTCCCCATCGTGCGCGGCGGGGGGAAGAGCGGCGATCCGCTGGCGGCCGTCCACGACGCCCTGGCGCGCGGCGAGATCGTGATCCTCTTCCCGGAAGGCTCGCGCGGCGAGCCCGAGCGGCTCTCCGAATTCAAGAGCGGCGTCGCCCACCTGGCCCGCGCCCATCCGGAGGTGCCGGTGATCCCCGCCTTCCTGCACGGCCTGGGCAAATCGCTGCCGAAAGGGTCCGCCGTCTTCGTCCCCTTCTGCTGCGACGTCGTGATCGGCGAGCCCATCCCCTGGCAGGAAGATAGAAAGCTTTATCTGCAGGAGCTGCGGGAGCGGATGAGCGCCCTCGCCGGCGAGGTCGATCTCGCGGTGTGGGAGTGATCCCGCTCGGGTGAGCCCACCCCCGTTCATGCCGGCGCGCA
>QHVW01000393.1 GCA_003223675.1 Acidobacteriota bacterium | reverse complement strand
GACTTCAGAAACTCCACCAGATCCCCCTTCTGGGCCTCGCTCAGGTGCAGCCCGAAGTGCCCGTCGTAGTGGTCGACCACGTCGCGCAGGGTGGCGAAGCGGCCGTCGTGGTAGTAGCCCCCCTTGCTGTGCGACCAGAGCCCCTTGAGCGGCGTGGTGCGGTAGTGGCCGTCCGGCGAGCGGTCGGCCTGGAAGGAGTCGATGCCGATCTCC